>JAUYFP010000088.1 GCA_030690875.1 bacterium
ACTTGAGTCCTGATGCTCATGAGGCCAGCTTTAATTTTGATAATTATCAAATAAAATTAGCCAGAGATTATACTGATGATAATAAATGGGGTGGCAGTATGATTATTTCTGACAAAAATTATGATGAGTTATTTAATCCAGCTGTTATGGCTAGTATGACTGTTAGTGATCAAGCTGGTAATACTTTGGTTCAGGATGTCAGCTGGGATAACATAGTTCCGGTGGAAAATAGCGCAGTTGATCAGTATATGTTCTTACGAAATAACCCTTCGGAATACATTGAACCTTTGTTTGATTTTAGCTCAATATATTTTAAAATAGTCTTAGCTACAACTATAATTGCTTTGTTTCTTTGTGTGTTTGTAGAAATTAAAAAACAGCATTATCCTACTATATTGTCAAGTATTGCTCTTATTATCCTGATGAGTTTGTTGACAATTTTCTAAATAGCTATAAGTTTAGAGCTTCAGAGAAAATATAATTTTTTTATTGACTTTATAGGTATAATATTATATATTTAAAGGTCATTTAAATTCTATTTACATATATCAAGTTAATAAACCTAATTAAACCAAGAATATGAAAAAGCTTTTTAAAAATAGCTTATTCTATTTCGTGGTCTTAGCTCTAGCCGTAGGCAATTCTTTTGTTTCAATTTCTTTTGATTTTGGTCCAAATATCGCTAAAGCGCAAGAGCAAGAACCCGAATTAGAAAATAGCAATAGCGTGCCAGTCTTTTCAGAGTGGTGTAGCGCTTTACTGGGTATTGTAACTTATGCGGAACAAAATCAGATTTTTAGCAATGTAGCTGATTTAAATGATAATGAAATAATAGATTTAAGTGATGTTGGCGCAATTGCTGGCCTATATGGTCAAGGAAACAATGATAATTGTTACAAAGCATTTGAGAATCCAGAAGGAGATTTTCATTTTAGTTGTGAAAATTATTTAGATGTTAACTGGTGTGAAGGTTTGTTTCAAGGCCTGAAAGACAGTAATGGTTCACAGAGAGGCGATTATAATTACTCAGAAATATTTGATATTAGTGATGATGGTGTAATTAACTTGACAGATGTGGGCATGCTGGCCACGATGAATGGCGATAGAGAAACTTGTTATCAAGAATATATCCCGCCATTTTTTAGTTGTGATGAACCGATTAATTTCTGTGGCGATGGAGTAATCAATGAAGGCGAAACTTGTGATGACGCTAATCAGTCAGACGGTGATGGTTGCACGGCTAATTGTTCACTGGAAACTACTTATCAGTGTGAGGATTTGAGCTCTCAAAATGGCTGGTATGGTGAATATTTCAATTATTTAGCCAGTCATCCAGATATGAATTTGCCGGGTGATCAGTGGCCAGATGATGGTCATGGCGACCCGATGGGTTTATCATGGAACACTGATTGGTATGATAGTAGTTATTTTAAATTTAATAGAGTAGACAGCAATTTAGAATTTGGCGGAAATTTTTTCCCATTTGATATGGCTGCCGAAGAGCTAAATGACGGCCATGATTATCATTTTGGCATTCATTGGAGAGCAGAAGTAAGCGCCAGTGAACCAGGTAATTATGATTTTAGCGCTACTTCTGATGATGATATCTGGGTTTATTTAGATGGAGTCTTAGTGGCAGAAAATCCTGGTATTCATGCTCCAGAAATTTTAAATGGTCAATTAGTTTTGGACAGCAATCCGCATATAGTAGATATTTTCTTTGCTGAAAGGCATACTGTTTTGTCTCATATGAGTTTTGCTTTTACTGATGAAAGACTTAGTATTGTGCCTATGCCGGAAGATTGTCAGGAAGAGCCAGTTTGTGGCAATCAAATAGTAGAATTAGGTGAAGAATGTGATGGTAGCGCAGCAATCTCTTGTATTACAGATGCTGGTTATTCTGGCTTAAAAACCTGTAATATGCCTTATACCGAGCTAACGCTACAAAGTGTAGAAGATATTGCTCTATACTGCGTCTGGAATTCCTGCCAAACTGACGAATATTGTGGAGATAGTATTATTAATGGAAATGAAGCCTGTGATGACGGTGTCAATGGTTCTAGCACTTGTAGCGTTAGTTGTCAGAATATTGTTCCTCCAGCTTCAGGAGGCGGCGGTGGATCAAACCCTCCTGATGTATCAAATGTTTTAGTCAATACTAATTGTCAAAACACCCAAATAAGTTGGAATACATCTAAAGATTCACTAACTAAGTTGCTTTATGGTGAAACGACTGAACTTGACACTGAGTACAAAAGCGTTGATTACAAAGCTAACCATATCGTAAATTTAGAGTCATTGAAACCTAATACTAAGTATTATTATATTGTGCACACCAGAGGTTATGATGGCATGACTGCTTTTGATTCAGTAAGATCATTTATCACTCCCAGCGCTGAATCCTGTGGTTTGGTTTTAGGAGAGAAGATTGAAGAGGAACAGGAACAAGCTCAAGCGCCAACCATGCCGCAAGTTCTAGGAACTAGGGAATATACTTGTAATTTCCAGAGACCAGGCGGTTCTAGCGGAGTTGACGCTGATATAGCCGGTATTTTCAATTTCCCCGATGGTACTTTGATACGCCATGAGTGTGATCCAGAAATGAAAGTTTATATTATCAGGGATCAGCAGAAGTGGCATATTCCCAACTTGAATTATTTAAGTAAATATTATTTTGGTAAAAGGATTTATAATATTGATCGTCTGGCCTTGGAACTTTATAAGGATTGGACTGGCAAAGTGTCCGGAGTCAAAGAATATCCTGACGGTAGCTTACTTCGCTCAAGAGACATGAAGATTTATATTATTGAGAACGGCAAAAAAGTTTATATCAGCAATTTAGAGGAATTAAAGAAATATGCTGGTCAAGATATCTTTGATGTCAGTGACGAAGTCATAAGTCAATATTAATACTTTATTGTATTTTATTGCCTCCTGCTTGGTGATTTGCCGAGCAGGAGGCTTTGTTTTATAATACTTTTATACTATGCCTGAACTGCCAGAAGTTGAGACAATTCGCCGAGGTTTGATAGCCAATATAATAAATAAAAAAATATCAGGCCTGGAAATTAGAAAAAGCAAGCTGGTTAAAAATAATGATCAGGTTTTTAAATCTGTCCTAAAAAATAAAAGCATTGTTAATATCAGTAGAATCGGTAAATTGCTTATTTTTGAGCTTTCCGGAGATAAATTTTTGTTTTTAATTCACCTAAAAATGACCGGCCAATTGATTTATGTGGATAAAAGTTTTGTTTTGGCCGGCGGTCATAGTTTTAAACAGCCAGATATTTTGCCCAACAAATTTTCTCATGTTATTTTTAGTTTTGCTGACGGTTCAAAGCTTTTTTTCAATGATTTACGGCAATTCGGCTATTTGCGTTTGCTGAAAAAATCTGAGCTTAAAAGGGTAAAGGATAATTTTGGCATTGAACCAGGCCAAAATAATTTTAATTTAGAAAATTTTAGCGCTATTTTTGAAAACAAAAAAATAAAATTAAAAGCCCTGCTTTTAAACCAGAAGTTGATTGCCGGATTAGGCAATATTTACGCTGATGAAGTTTGCTGGCGCGCCGGCCTAAGACCAGACAGAGTAGTAAATAGTCTAAGCAAGGCGGAGATTAAAAAACTTTTTTTAGCTACTAACTATATTATTAAAAAAGCGATTGCCAAAAGAGGCACAACTTTTAGCGATTATCGAGACGCGCAGAATAAAAAAGGAAATTTCTCAAAATATTTGAAAGTTTACGGGCGTCAGGGAGAAAAATGTCAGCGTTGTAATTTTCCCATAAAAAAGCTAAAATTAGTGGGTAGGGGAACACATTTTTGCCCTAATTGTCAGAAATAATTAGTAAACTATAAATATTATTTTATGGAGGAACAACAGAAGATAATTTCTAAGCCCCTTAGAGATAAATTCCTAGGCGGGGCAGGCAAAGCAAAATTATTTGATTTATTATCATTACTTTTGGTAATGGTAGTTATTTTGTCAGCTTTTTATTTTCATTACCAATTGCCTGAATACATAATAAATCACTGGAATGCGTTTGGCCAAGCTGATGGTTATGGCAAAAGAGATAATTTTTTGATTTTTATTTCTTTGTTTATGGTGGGATTTTATTTACTTTTTAAATATATTCCTAAAATTGATCCTAAGAAAAAAAATTATGTTGAGTTTGCTAATGTTTATAATATTTTTAAATTAGCTCTATTTGTATTTTTTACAGCCATGTTTTTTATTACTATTTTTGTGAATATGCGTTTAGATTATCTGTTGCCAGTTAATCGTATTGTTGCTTGGCTCAGCGGATTATTTTTTATAGTTATAGGCGTCTTAATGAAACATATTAAGCAAAATTGGTTTATGGGAATACGAACTCCTTGGACTTTATCTAATGAAATTGTTTGGGACAAGACGCACGCTTTTGGCGGAAAGGTTTTTGTCATAGCGGGAATGTTACTAATTATTTTTTCTTATCTTCCAGCGCGATATTTTTTCTATTATATGTTCGTGTTTGCTGTTTTGATCTTGCTCAGCACTTTTGGGTATTCTTATTGGCAATATAAAAAAATAGGGGATAAGCATATTTAACCTCGAAGGTTGAATTTTTTGCTAATTTTAGCTATAAAATATAGTTATTTTAAGGTTGACAATATTTTTAAAATGTGATATAATAATACGAAACTCTAAGATGTCTGAGACAATGATGTCTTAGCGTCTGAACTTTGAAAATTGACAGTAGTTTTAGTGGACAATGAGCGGAAAACATCCGCCTAGAAAGCGAGGTAGCGAGATGGAGTATCACCCTATACTCCCAGTTTTTTTGCGTCATTTGGTCGAGGTTTTTCGGCTGAATGATTTTCGGTACTTACTGGCCTACATGGTGATTACCATCATCATTGTTGGCATTAGGAGAGCTCTCGGTCGTCCGAGGGTCAGGAAGGGAGAAAACATGAAGAAGAGACAACAGCAACAGCGGTCAAGTTTTTTGGGATGGGGAGGCATTGTGCTTCTCGTCTTTATGATCATCTTCGGCACTATTCAGATTGCCGGAGTGGACTTGACGACTGACAAGGTTAAGATTCCACGTGTTTCCACGTCTGTTACTCAGACAGCTGGACATAACAATTCTTCGTCGTCGCTGAGGCCTAAACAGCCTCTGAAGGACGGCGAAGTTGGCAATGATGAAGAGATTCAGGTTCCGATCTGGAAAGACCTGATCGCGACTTTGTCAGCACTGGGCGCTGGTGGTATTTTCTGGCGCAAGAAGCGCTGGTCGTCTGGCGCTTTTGGTGCTGGCACCTTGGGTTTGGTTTACACTCTGTTTCGTGATAATTTCTCCGGCGAAAACTGGTCGCCATTTGAGATTGTCAAGTTCGTCTTGGTGGTTTTGGTCAGTAGCTGGGCTTTTTGGCGCCTTAACCAGGCACAGAAAGATGGCCAGTGGTTGGCCACCATCGACCCAAAGACTCGGGAGGTCAACAACCAGTATAAGGTTCTGTTGTTCGAAAAACAGCAGATTCCTTTCGTGCTTTTTCACATTATCTTGATTTTGGGCATTATCTTTTCCGAGACAATGTTCAGAACGAACCTGTGGTTGACGGTGATCATCATCTTTCCTTGGTTGTTGCTTTCGCTGTTATTGGGAGCGGAGGAGAAAAAGATCTACTTTTGGGGGCGGACCGCTCTGAGTGGCATGCTTTTTTTGATCATGCTTTCCTTATGGGGCACTCTGCTTCTACTATTGATGGTAGGACTCTTTTTGCTCTCCTCCTATATCAAGCTGGAGCCAGCTCAAAAACTCGTCTGGGAGTGGAAGGGAAAGGACGTCTACGATCCTCGTTACTACTTCTGGCAGAAGGAGGATGGCGAGGACACT
>JAUYFP010000089.1 GCA_030690875.1 bacterium
ATAAATTAAATTTAACAAAAAATAAAAATATGAATTACCTTTGGATAATATTCGCGCTTTTATCGGCTATTAGCGCCGCCCTGGTGGCAATCTTTGGCAAAATCGGTTTGCAAAACATTGATACCAATACTGCCGCCGCTATCAGATCAATAGTTATGGCCATATTTCTAATGGCAATTATTTTGTTTCAAGGCAAAGTCAACAACATCCAGCCAATCCTAGAAAACCACAAAGCGCTTTTGTTTATAATTTTAAGCGGCGTGGCTGGCGCCACTTCCTGGCTATTTTATTTTTGGGCGCTAAAAATGGGCAAGGCCTATCAAGTGGCGGCTATTGATAGACTGAGTATGGTTTTTGTGATAATTTTTGCAGCGATATTTTTGGCGGAAAAAGTCGGCCTCAAAGCAATTCTTGGCGCCATTATGATGGTTGCTGGCGCAATATTAATTAGCTTGGGCTAGATTATAAAAAATTACTCAACGAAAAAACTGCTCCTCGGCTTAAACTTAGGACGGTTTTTTTACTAAGGCATTGATATTGAATTTGCTTTTGTAAACTCCTTTGGGTTCTAACACAAAATTACTGTCCAGTAATAATTTTTCCAGCTCCGCAATAGAAAAGGAATGATAATATCTGAGATAGCTGGCGCTTTTATCCGGCAAAGTATAGGGAATAAAAAAATCTCTTAGTGATTTTTTCTTAAAAAAATTCTTAAAAAAATATTTCAGGTATTTTCTCTGCCACAAATTCCAATTAGTCATAAACAAATAGCCACCGGGCTTAAGATAATGATTTATTTTTTTTAATAAAGCTTGCCTTTGTTTTTTATCAGACAAATGATGAAAAGAAGCTCCCATCAAAACCAAATCAAAACTATTTTCTTTAAAATCAATGTCCGCCATATCCAAAACCATAAAATTTTTGTCCGGAAAATTCTTTTTAGCTTCGTCAATAAGGCCTTGGCTAAAATCAATACCTAAATAATCATACTTTAATCCGGCCTTGTCCAAGACCTTTATCAAGCGACCATTACCGCAACCCAAATCAAGCACCTTGAAGCCATGCAAAATATATGGTATAAAAACTTCTAGCTCCGGCCAATGATAGGCGCGGCTAGCGGAAAACTCCGTTGCGATGCTGTCATAAGTTTTTTTTAAATCATTTTTTACGCTGTCCATGGATAAAAAAATATTAAGCAAAATAGTTTTAGAATTATATAATACAAAATACTATAATCAGCTTGATTTTGTCAAAAATTTACGGAAAAAATTCAGCCAATACAGCCTGGCTCCCACCCCCAAGGCTAACTTGATTTCTGTTTATCGTCAACTAGTAAAAAATAAAAAAATCAGCGCCAAGCCAAAATTTGAAGAATTACTCAAAAAACGAGCAATTAGAACGCTTTCTGGCGTTTCGGTTATTACGGTTTTGACCAAACCCTTTCCCTGCCCAGGAACCTGCATCTATTGCCCAGGCGAGCCCGGTATGCCCAAAAGCTACCTTTCCAATGAACCAGCGGCCCAAAGAGCCAAACGAAATCTTTTTGACCCTATTAGGCAAATGAGCATGCGTATTCAAGCGTTGATAAATAACGGCCACCAAGTAGATAAGCTGGAAGTTTTGGTTTTGGGCGGCACATGGTCGGCCTACGAGGACAAATACCAAAAAAGTTTTGTTCGTGATTTATTTTACGCGGCCAATACTTTTGAGCTTGCAAAATCCGGAAAAGCAAAACAAAAAAAGAAACGCCAAAAATACCCACTGGCCAAGGAACAAAAAATAAACGAAAACGCCAAATACAAAATTATCGGCCTGACACTGGAAACCAGACCAGACTTTATCAACGAAAAAGAAATAAAAAAACTCCGACAATTGGGTTGCACTCGCGTACAAATTGGCGTTCAGCACACGGACAATAAAATTTTGGATTTAATTCGTCGTGGCCACAGCATAGAAGATAGCATCAAAGCCACTAAAATGCTCAAAGAGGTCGGGCTTAAAGTAGACCAGCATTATATGCCTGATTTGCCGGGCTCTACGCCAGCGAAAGATTTACAAATGTTTAAATATGTATATAGCTCACCCGATTTACAGCCGGATCAAATAAAAATATACCCTTGTGTGGTCAATGAATACGCGCCACTTTACAAATGGTTTAAGGCAGGTAAATATAAACCGTTTTCGCCAAAGCAACTTATAAACTTACTGCTCAAAGTAAAACAAATTACTCCGCCTTGGATAAGAATAAACCGCTTAATCAGAGACATACCAAACGAAAGTATAATTGCTGGCAACAAAACGACTAATCTCCGACAACTTCTTCAACAAGAACTTAAAAAACAAGGTAAGGTTTGCCAGTGTTTAAGATGCCGAGAGGTCAGAAATGACAACCAAGAAATAGCTAAAGCGATTTTGGTAAAAAGGGAATATCTGGCCTCTGATGGTCAAGAAATATTTTTGAGTTTTGAATCCAAAGATTACAAAAAATGCTACGCTTTTTTGCGATTAAGATTTAATGAAGATAAAAATAAAAATATATTTGCTGAACTTAAAAACGCCAGTTTGGTAAGAGAGCTTCATGTCTATGGCCAGATGATACCAGTTTATAATGAAAATAGTGCTGGGGAAACAGGCCAAAGCCAGCATTTGGGACTAGGTAAAAAATTGATGTTGGAGGCGGAAAAAATCAGTCGCCAAGCTAGATACAAAAAAATAGCCGTAATATCAGGAATTGGAGTAAGAAATTATTACCGTAAGCTTGGCTATCGTTTGGAGGGAACTTATATGACTAAAAAACTTTAAGCTTTAATATTTGACAAAATAAGGTAAATATAATTAAATACAATAAAAGATCTTTAAACAAGTCTCTTTCTCACAATAAGGAGGGTAAAATTGAACGTTTCTGGACACTCTATCAGACTGTACAGGTCTGATGGTAAACTAGGGGTGGACTTTGACTCTCCCAAAACACTGGCTAAATTTTTGGCCTTACTAATAGAAGAAGGAGAACCTCAAAACATCTACTTGATTCCGGTCTTGGAAAACAATGGTGTGGTCCCTAGAGACGATCCTGACTTCCGATCCTTGCTCGATAGAATGGGTGTCACAGACGATACCATCCCCAATACTCTACGTGCCCGCTTTTTGCAAAAGATGCACAAGCTAGAAAAGAGTCCCGACATGAGTCTAGATCTTTCCATTACCAAAAAAAACCAAGGAGGCGTAACCATGGCCATGAATCTGACTTGGTTTGAAAACTTAGACAAGGAAAAGCAAAGTCTGTTTATCAGACACTGGGAACTCCAATGCCAAAGGGGGCGAATCCCCAAGCACAAACTGCGCTTTATACAGGATGTCTGTCTACCTATTCTCAGGGCTATTCATTCCTGTCTTGGTATGACCGATGAGTGTCTTGATTTGGTTCAGCTGGCTGAAAGCCGTGATTTCTGCCGTTCAGAAATTGAGCCAACTATCAAGACCGCCTACAATAACTTCATCAGATCCCTGAACACCAAACAGGCAGCCAAGTATCTCGACATTTCTCCGCGACACTGTCGTCGCATAATCGCCAAAAGCATCTCAAAGCTCAATGGCGATGTCAGGAAACTGACCAATGGTTGGAGAGTGCCAATCGTTGCTCTGGATGATTGGTTGCTCAAACATCAGCACATCCGCGTCTGAATTGACGAGCAGTCAATAAAGCGGCCGAACTTGTTTCACAAGCTCGGCCGCTATTTTCTTTATTTTCTAAAAATTCTACTAGGGCTGAATTTGAACATCTCTGTCTATAATTGAATCATTATTCTCCAAAATAGCTTTTAAGTCCGCCCAATCATCAATACAATAATTATTTAAACAAAAAGCTTTGGCTGAAACTCCTTTGTCAGAAAAAATAACTTGATTGTCATTGTGCCAGAAATTAAGTTTTCCAGAAGCATTGTCTTGGTAAATTCCCCAGTGAGTGTTATTACCACTTTGCAAATCAATTTCGGCATTGGTTGAGCTGGCAAAAATATGGAATTGTTTATTTGGATTATTGGTACCTATACCAACTTTTTCCATTGGGAAATTAACACTAGCTGTGTCAC
>JAUYFP010000068.1 GCA_030690875.1 bacterium
ACAATATGGATAATGTTACCAAAGTTCCAGAAAAAATAAACCAAAGATTTTTTTTACCTACAATATTGAGCATATTATTGCTTTTTTACTCCAAATAAAGCTAATTTTCCTTCTAACTTTTTGCTAACTATCATTCTTAAAAATGTCCTAGTCACAGTAATGGCTGAAAACATAGAAACAAAAATACCAATAGCCAAAGTAATGGCAAAGCCCTTGATAATAGAAGTGCCAAACCAAGCCAGAATTACACAAGTAATTATTGAGGAAATATTTGAGTCCCTAATTGATGGCCAAGCGCGGGTAAAACCGTTTTCTATGGATGTATTTAAACTGCGACCCTCTTTTAATTCTTCTTTAGTCCGCTCAAATATCAAAATATTAGCGTCTACGGCCATGCCAATGGACAAGATAAAGCCCGCTACGCCAGCCAAGGTCATAGTAACTGGTATTAACTCAAATATAGCTAGTGAAATAACCGCATAAATAGCCAGGGCAATGACTGAAATCAAGCCTGGTAAACGATAAAATATCAGCATGAATAAAGCGGCAGCAATAAAGCCTACTACACCGGCAAAAAGACTTTTTTGCACTGACTCATCGCCTAAGCTAGCGCCAACAGTTTGTTGGCTAATAAGCTTAATTGGCACTGGCAAAGCGCCCAAGTTTAAATCTTTGACTAACTGTTTAGCTTCGTTAATGCTAAATTGACCAGATATTTGCGCTTGTCCGTCACGAATCGGCTCTTGAACAACTGGGGCAGATCTCAGTTCGCCGTCCAAGAATATACCAATCGGTTCACCGACATTATCAGTCGTCAGCTGAGCAAAAGTTTCTTTGCCTTCGTCATTGAAGGAAATTAAAACCAATGGTTCTTGAGTTGTCTGATCAAAGCTTAATTGAGCTTTTTGGATATTTTTGCCGCTTAAATTGGTATCTTGCCAATAAATATTGGCTAAATCAGCGTCAGCTTTTTTAATAAGTATATGAGCTGAGTGAACTTCAATTTTACCCTCAGTGTTTAAGCGCTGGTCAATTTTTTTGATTATATGATAACCAAATTGAGACTCAACTAGTTCTTTGGATATTTCTCCGGCTTTCAGATCAGTGAAAATAGCTTTATCAAATTCCGGCACAAAAAGGCCTTCTGTTACCCAGCCCAAATCACCACCACTCTCTACCGAGCTGGTATCTTGGCTAAACTCTTTAGCTAGAGCTGAAAAATCCTCGCCAGCTAAAGCGCGTTTTAAAACATCAGTCGCCAGAACTTTGGCTGTGTCTTCGCTTTCCAGATTTTCCGTTGGTGGCAATTGCTCCTGCAATTTGAATTCTAGCAAAGGAGTTTTATCAATGATAGAAATAGCCTCATTAACATCAGTGATGCCGGCTAACTCCACGATAATGCGATAATTGTCACCGCTATAATTTGTCTGCACCAATGGTTCGCTAACGCCATAGGCATTAACGCGGCGCTCAATCACATCGCGAAGGGCTTCTATGCTATCTTTAGCTTCAGTTGGGTCTTCTAAGACTGAAGTGTCAGCTTGATAAACTAAATGCGTCCCGCCTTGCAAATCTAAGCCTAAGTGGATTTTAAATTTTGAAAACCAGCCAGGATGTCCAGGCCAGACAATTAAAACGGCAAAAACCGCCAACAAAAAAATAAAGGCAAAACTTAACCTTATTTTCTTGCTAGTTACCTGTCCAGAATGTGAAAATTGTGAGTATTTGTTCATAAAAGATAATAATTTACAATGAGCATATTTTAGCACATTTCAGATATTTGACAAGCTTTACTAAGTAATTATCTTTTAATGGCTTTAGCGGAAATAGCCAAACCCAAATAAGGAAAAATTTTGGCTAGTGTCCTGTTTTCCAGCTTTAAATACCAAGGATAAAGCTTTAAAAAAAATTTATGGTTGTGGCGGACAAAATAATCATAAGTGTAAAATGATTTTAGATCAAAGCCGGCTTTGGCTAATTGTTTTTTCATTTTCCAGGGCTTGTAGCTTTCTGCTTCCGGCTCAATGGGAATCGGCGAAGTGGTTGTTTTTTTTAGCATGGCCAAAATTTTGCTAATAGCTCTATCTAATAGCCAAAAATAAAAAAAAGGATTATATGGTTTTAAAAATTCGCTACTGGGTTCGCCTAGTAAAATAAATGCTCCACCTTTTTTGAGCACCCTATGGGCTTCGCTAAATGTTTTTTCCAGCGCAAAAAAATGATGCAGTGATCCATTGATTATCACCAGATCAAAAAATTCATTTTCATAGGGTAAATTGACCACTTCGCCACAAGTCAAATGCAGACGTGGATATTTTGTTTGGGCGATTTTTAAGACCTCAGCTGATTGATCAATGCCATAAACCTCAGTACTTAGCGCCAATAGACTATTAGCTAAGCGACCAGTGCCAGATCCTAATTCCAATGCTCTATTTATAGTTTTCCCGCCAGAGACGGGCCGTTCGTTTCTGGCGGACAAAAACTTTTGCAAATTAGAAAAATTCCAAGCGTCAACAATTTTAGCGCTAGGAGTGTCAACGTGCCACTTATCGTAGCTTTGAGCTGTTTGATTATAGTAATCCTTTTGAACTTTGCTTTTTTGGCTGTAAGTAGAATCTGACATTTGAAAAACTATTTTTTAAATTCCAAGTCATTTACCTCTTCCCAATTTTTTTCATCCAAAACAATCAGAGAATTTGTAGAAATTATATATAAATAATTTTCAATATATAAAGCTCTTTTAACATCGCTTAAACTGACGGCTTTGAGTAATTCTAACTTATCGTTGGCATAGCCAAAAATATAGCCGCCATTGTATCCGGGCAAGAAAAATATCTTCTGCTCGCTATCCAGCAAAAAGGCGTGGTGATCATATAAAGTCTCCGAGCCATATTCATCTAAGTTATATTTGTCGATTTCCTGAGGATTTTTTGGATCAGATACATCAAAATAGGATAATTTCAACTTGGAATCCTCCATGCCAATGCCTAAAATTTTATTTTTTTCCAGTTGCTGTAAATAAGAAGAATAGCCGGGAATTTTTAATTCGCCAGTCATCAAGGGATTCTTAGGATTGGACAAATCAAGTATATAAAATGGATCAATTTGCTTGAAAGTTACTAGATATCCTCTATCTTCAATAAAACGAACTGAATATATCTTTTCAGCTAAACCTAAATCTTTCACCGAACCGATAATTTTTAAACTATCATCTAAAACATAAACATCATTGGCGCTCTGGTCAGAATTGAAAAACATCATGCCAAAACCATTATTGCCGATATTGGTGGCCACTCGCAAATTGCCATTGTATTCATCTAAAGAAAACTGGTTGAGTGGCCGACCGGGAACTTTGCCATTATCGCTAATATCCATATTATCCAAAGCTATTTTGACAATGCCAGTAGCCACAAAACGACGCTGATTTTCTTTGTAATAATCAGTCATTTTATTTTGCAAGTCATTTTCCAGTTTCAATCTTTGGTCAGAATTGAGAGAATTTTGCCACTCTGACAGTATTGTCTGCAATTCTAGTTCCTTAGCCTGATAGCTTATATCATAAGTTTTCAATTTACTTAATTTGGAAAATACTGTCGCTGGTAATAAATCACGGCCACTGCCAGCAAAAAATTCATAGGATATTTCAAAATTCGGCATGTCGCTGGCATAAGTGATATAAAGGTTGTTAGCTGACATATAAACCAAAGAATTGTAGTTTGAACCCAAAAATGAAACTGAGTCTTTGATTTCCCCACTTTGAGCATCTAGAGCAATAGCCGTATAAGTAGAGTCAGTATAGGATGGATTTATAGGATGATAAATATCAACACAGCGTATTTCTAAGCTATTGCTATCTGAAATAAGAGGTCTATATGGACAAGGATTGGAAGCATTGATATAAGTGCTAGTAATTAAATAAACTTGGCCATTATATAAGCGGGAACTTACTAAATAGCTATTGTCGTCTATTTTCATTTCCCAAGACTTTTCAGGATTTTTAGGGTCAGACACATTATAGCCGTAAATCTTATTGTCATTTCCTAAAACAACTAGGGTGTCCTTGTAAAGCAATAAATTACCATTTAAATCCAACTGGCTATCCAAAGCTAAATCATCAACTGGCCAAGCATTAATCAAGGAGGTTT
>JAUYFP010000087.1 GCA_030690875.1 bacterium
AAAATTGTTAGTTAAATTTAAAACAGAATTAATCAGTGGCACTTCGGCTGGTGATTTAGTTGAACAAAGTAGCGAGTTAAAAATCAGTAAAGAATTTGTTATTGAGGGCGAAAAAATAATTTTAGGTTTAAAATTTTAAAATCCCAGATGTCTTTTAAGACCAAAGCCTTTGTTTTGCGCAGTCGGGTTTGGCGCGAGGCCGATCGGCTTTATGATTTATTTACTCCTGAGGAAGGCGTCTTAAATGTTATTTTAAAATCAGCGGCCAAACCGGGAAATAAACTCTCGGGACACCTTTTGCCATATAGCAAAGTAAGCGTTATGATTGGTCGCGGCCGTTTTGATCATTTGGCCGGAGTGGAAACCATAAAGGATTTTAAAAATATCAGAACCAATTTAAAACTTTTATCTTTGGCCGGCTCGGTGGTGGAATTATTTATTTACGATCAGGAAAGAGGTTATAAATATAGAGAGTTTAATCTTTTAGAAAGCATTTTTTCTCTTTTGGATAACTCGGATATTGAATTAGATAAAAAATCAATTTTAGTCAGAGTGTTTTTGTGGAAATATCTTAGTTTGTCCGGCTGGCAACCTCAACTTAATCGCTGTTTGATTTGCAATAAAGATATCAGCTCTGGTAAATATGTGTCCGGTCGAGGTATAATATGTAGTGAGCATCAGGAAAGTGGTTTTATTGTTAGTGATAATTTGATAGATTTCTTGCGTTTTGTTCTTGATGCCGATTGGTTGGATTTTATAAATTTAAAAATAGATAAAAATTTAAATAGAGAGTGGCTCAAAGCATCTTCGATGTTTTATCAGTCGGTTTTTGAAAGGCCTTCTCAGTCACTAAAATTATTTAACTATGGCTAAAATACAAAAAAGGAATTTGGACTCTGCCCGTAGAGCTCCACTCAGGCGTTCAGCTTATGAAGCGCCAGAAATAAATACCAAAAGAAGCAAGGTTATTCCTAGAGAATATCAAACTTTTGATAAGGCACCCAGAAGCCGAGGGGGATTTTTATTTTTTCTCTTTTTGCTTTTTATTGTTACTTTAGGAGGTTTTGTCTATTGGAATCAAAGGAGTCAGCAAAAATCCCCAGTGAGTCTGGAATTTTCCGTTAGCGGTCCGGACAAAGTGGTTTCCGGTGATCAGGTAACTTATCTGATAAAATATAAAAATGTTGATGTCGTGCCTTTGCAACAAATGGAGTTAAGCGTTTATTGGCCTAAAGGATTTTATTTTGATGAGGCCTCTTTGGCGCCATCAGATGAAAATGCCACTACTTGGTTTTTTGAAGATTTGGCTTCGGGAGCGGAAGGAACTTTGGAAATAAAAGGGCAATTAGTGGGGCAAAAGGACGAAGAAACAACTAGTTTCTTTTCCCTTTCCTATCAGCCGGAAAATTTCCATTCTGATTTTAAGGCCAAGGAAAATATCTTGACTAAGATAACTGATAACAAGATTGAGCTAGCGCTGGAAGGAGCGGATAAAACTTTAGTGGCTACTCCAGAGGAATTCAATTTGATATTTCGTAATTTAACTGAAGAAAAAATTGAGGCCTTGTACCTGGATATTTTATATCCAGAAGATTTTACTGAGGCCAAAGTGGAAACAGCTAAAGAAGTTGTTGATAAAGAAACTACTAATACTGAAGTTCAAGCGCCAGTCGGAGATTTTGTGCTGGAAAATGATTATTTGCGTTTTGATTTGGAAGCTAAAGAAGAAAAAACAAAACTCATCAAAGGTGAATTTTCAGTGGACAGCAAAAGCGAGCAAATATTAATTGTTGAAGTTGGCAATTTAGTGGACGGAAAGTTCCGCCGTTTGGCTCGCTTGGAAAAACAAATTCAGGTGATTAATCCTAAGTTTGATATCAAGTTGGAAATCAACGGTCAAAGCGAAATCCAAAAAATAAATTGGGGCGATACTTTGCGCTATCAGTTGGAAATCATCAATCAAAGTGGCGCGGATATTAGTGGTGCCAATGTCCGGGCTTTGCTTGACGGCGAGGCCTTGGATTGGGATTCCTTAGACACTGTTGCTAAGAAAGAGGAGGGCAATATTATTTGGTCGCCAACAGAAATTGAGGATTTGGTCATTTGGCCGGCGGGGGCAAGTAGAATTTTTACTTGGCAGATAAAAGCTGTTAATGAACCAATAGCTCAAAGGACAATAGAAAATATTATGAAGATAAATATTGAGGGCCTAGCTGGCTGGGAGCAAATCTCGCCCTCGGTCTTAATCACAGTTGGTGAAAGTTTATCTTTTAAAAACGGTATTTATTGGGATTTGGGCGGACGCCGAGTGGGCTCAGGATTACTACCTCCTAAGGTAGGAGAATCAACTCAGTATTTAGTGGTTTGGTCTTTACCTGAGGCAACCGGCAATTTTGATTCAGTTACTGTTACTAGCAGTTTGTCGCCAGAAACTAATTTTATCAGCGAAACAGATATTCAAGAAGGTGATTTTACTTTTGATGAGGTAACTAAGACTCTAACTTGGGAGCTCGGTAATTTTAATGATTTATTGTTACCAGTAACAGCTTCTTTTATCATTGAAGTTATTCCTGAAAAAGAAAGTAAAGATCAGGCGGTTACCTTGCTCAATTCAAGCACGGTGAATGCCAATGGCAAAGAAGAAGTGATCATCAATTCCAAATTGCTTAAAACTTCCGATGTGATAGCTAACACTAGTGAGCCAATCGGCATAGTGCAGTAATTAAGCATGTTTCAACTAATAAAAAAATCTAAAAAATCTCAAGCTAGATTGGGAGTATTGACTACTGCTCATGGAAAAATAGCAACGCCTTTTTTTATGCCCATTGCCACCAAGGCCGCTGTTAAGAGTCTGACAGCCAAGGAAGTAAAAGATTTGGGCGCTCAGATTATTTTATCAAATACTTACCATAATTTGCTTCGTCCGGGATTGGAAGTTATAAAAAAACACGGTAATCTTCATAAATTCATGAATAATGATTTGCCGATACTCACGGACAGCGGTGGCTATCAGGTTTTTAGCTTGGCTAAATTAAGAAAAATAAAGGGTGACGACATAGAATTCCAGTCGCATATTGATGGTAAATTATATATTTTAAATCCCCAAAAAGTAATTGATATTCAAGTGATTTTGGGCAGTGATATTATGATGGTCCTGGATGAATGCGTTGGTTTGCCAGCCACAAAAAAAGAAGCTCTCAAAGCGCTGGAGAGAACTAGCGCTTGGGCTAAAATTTCTTGGGACTATAAAAATAAATTAAATAAAAAGTCAGGCAGTATAAAGAAGCAATTAATTTTTGGCATAGTGCAAGGCGGAGATTTTAAAGATTTGCGTCTGAGATCAGCCAAAGAAATTACTTCACTATCTTTTGATGGTTATGCTGTTGGCGGTTTAGCAGTCGGCGAGCCAAGCAAGACCATGTATAAAGTGTTGGATTATACTGTGCCGGAGTTGCCAGAAAATAAAACGCGGTATTTGATGGGAGTTGGTTATCCAGAAAATATCATTGAAGCAGTCAAACGCGGTATTGATATGTTTGATTGTGTTATTCCCACTCGCGAAGCTCGGCATGGCAAATTGTATTTATGGAAGCAATCTAAAAGTTCTAGATTGCCACGCCCTTCGGCTATGCTCAGGGCTCGCAATGACTGGTACAAAACCATAAATATCACTAACGCTAAATTTGCCAAAGACAAGAGCCCGATAAATTCCACTAATTTAAAAAATTATTCTTTGAGTTATTTGCATCATTTGTTTAAAACCCAAGAGCCCTTGGCTTTGCGATTAGCCACTATAAATAATTTATCTTTTTATTTGGATTTAATGAAAGAAATTAGGCAGGCGATAAAATTAGGTCGACTTTAAATTTTTTGGTTTAAAGTAAAAAAGACGCTTAACTTTTAGGCCGGCTATAATAGTGTTATAATATAAATATTATCTAAGCTTTGTTAATAACATGCATGCTTAAAAAAGGATTTACAATTGTTGAACTTATTGTGGTGGTGGGATTTATAGCCATACTATTTGTTGGCGCTGTGCTGGTAATAAATCCGACCAGAAGAATGGGCGAAACCAATGATACTCGCCGTTGGGAGGATATTATTGGTATTGCTAAGGCCATAGAGCTTTACACGATTGAAAATCATGTTTTGCCAACGGATTTTGCTACTAGCACACTTTCCATAGGAGAAAAGTTTGTTTTGTGCGATACGCCGGGCGTCCTGACTTGCGATGGGCAAAGTAAAAGTTGTTTAGTGGTTAACGATGTCGATTTTTTAGGCGTATTTCTTCCAGAATTACCACTTGATCCGCTCAAATTATCAAGCGCTGATACTGGCTATTATGTTACTAGAACAGCTACTGATGCCATAGCTATTGGCTCGTGCAGTACTTATGACAGCACAGCGACTATTGAACAGTTAGCTAGGGCTAGTTTGCCAGCTATAGTATCAGAGTGCGGCGATAGCTTTGTAGATAGTGATGAGGTTTGTGATGACGGTGATGCTTTTACCGAGCAATGTGGCAATGCAACAATAGAAACAGCTGGTACTTACTGCAATAGCACTTGCTCGTCTGTGGTAGTCATTAGCGTAAACGAAGTTTGTGATTCTAATGTTAACGGTCCTTGTTGGGATAATTTTTCTCATCAAGATTTATATAACGGATCTTATGTGGGAGTAGGCGATTGTAGGTCGCCGAAGACACACTGCAATTCTGCTTGCGATTATTGCTCAATAGGATGTGTTTAATATCTCTTACGCAGTATTTAGTCTAGCTTAATATTAAATTGCAAAGATTTTGTCCGATTAGGCTTTTGCCTGTTTTCTTTTTTTTATAAGTAAAAAATGCTATAATTTAGTCAATGACGCAAAATATCATAGTTCAAGCAAGTAAATCTCTTATAATCGATTTAATCGGGGAAATTTTGTATTTTCCTATTTGGTGGTATGGTCCGGGATTAAAGCGCACAGCTTTGAGCGTTTTTAAGTCTATAAAAAACACCAATCGTAATTTGGCCTTAGTCATAATGTTTAAAAGTCTTTTTAAGCCGATGTTTGGCCAGTATGATAGAGAAGGTCGCATCATTAGTTTTTTCATGCGCTTGTTTTTGACTCTAGGCCGATTGCTGGCTTTTTTGGTTTTGGCGATCTTATATTTACTGATTATAATATTATGGGTTTTTCTACCTTTAGCAGTAGTGATGGGATTATTTTTTAATTTTTCTGTTTTATGGAAATAGCCACTTTTAGCGCTTGTCAGCAATGTGGAGGAAATGGAAAAATAAACGGCCAGAAATGTCCGCTCTGTTTTGGCTATCGTAGTTATTTTTTTGATAACAATAATTTTTTGTATTGGGAAAAAACAGTCAGCTATTCACATATTTTTATCAGGGAATTCAAAAAAGTTATCAATATAGTTATCAATACTGTTTTGGTAGTTGCTAGTGTCTTGACTATGATTGTGCTTTTTTTGATTTTAAATAAAGTTCAGTTTGAGCCGAGAAATTTTTGGTATTTTTTGAGCCAGGCAAATAAAGAAAATTTTTGGCTTTGGATTTTGATATTAATGGATATGTTTTTGTATTATCGTCTGGCTTATGGCGGTCAAAAAACCAAACAGCTAAGTCGTGATTTAAAAAGCGTCAATACTTATGTTAAGCATAATATTGCTGACAGTTTAGGGCAAGAAGTTTCCGCTATATTGGATAAATCATGGCTTTACGGCCAGCACAAAAAAGTTTTTCCAGTTACTGCTTGGCATTTATTGTTTGCTTTGTTAAATGATAAAGATATCCGTTTGGTTTTAGCTAGATTGGGAGTTGGCGCTGATAATATTAAAGAGCAGATAGATAATAATTTAGCCAACTTGGTAGGCCAATTTGAAAATCAAGAAGAGCTGACCGAAGCGGTAAAAAACGCTCTGCTCAATGCTTATTTCCATATGCATAAGCGTCACGCTGACCATATTGCCGAAGTGGATCTTTTGTATGGCTTAGTTATGTCCAACCAGCAAATAAAAAATCTTTTTTATGATTTTGATATTGATGAGGAAAAAATAGACAATGTTATTGCTTGGGTTGATATTAATAAACAGCTTTTGAAGCGCTATCAAACTTTTCGTTCTCGCTCATTTTTTAAACCAAAATCAGGAATTAACCGTTCTTATACCGCTATTGCCACGCCGGTTTTAAATAATTTTTCTTCTGATTTGACCATGATGGCCAGAAGCGGTTATTTACCATTGTCAGTGGCTAGAGAAAAAGAAATATACGAAATAATAAATACAATCGAGAGTAGTTTTTCCAGTGTAGTTCTAGTTGGGCCACCGGGCGTGGGCAAAACTAATATAATAGAGGGTATCGCCAATCGGATGATGGCTGAAGATATTCCGGAACTTTTTCAGGATAAAAGATTGGTCAGCGTTTCGGTACCATTGATAATTTCCGGCGCCAGTGGCGGTGGTGGCGTAGAGGAAAGATTTTTAGCCATTCTTCATGAATCGGCTGCTAGTGGTAATATTATTTTGTATTTTGAGGATATCCACCAACTAGTCGGTGTAGCTTCCCAAGGCAACGAAGGAGTGGATTTGTCTGAGGTTTTGGCGGCGGAAATAAGAAACAAAAATATTATTGTTATTGCTTCAACCAGCAACAAGGAATATGTTCAATACATTGAAAACAGCGCTTTGGGTCAGGCGCTGAAAAAAATAAATATCAGTGA
>JAUYFP010000107.1 GCA_030690875.1 bacterium
AAAAAGCAATAGGTAGTCAAGCTTTTTTTCTAGGAAAAATTGGTAATATTTGTTTAGACTCTTTTCAGTCATAGCTATATTTTACCTTGTGTTATTTTTTCCGTCAAAAAATGCCTCGGGCTTATTAAAAAATCTCCGCCACTTCGGTCTTACTCAGGACGGAGATTAAAAAATCTCCGCCAGGCACGGATGCGGAGATTTTTGTAATCAGAGGAAATGGAAAGATGTGTATATATGGCAGTTTATTATTTATTTTATTATTCGTCAAGTTGGGTTGATTTTTTGGGTATTTATTGATAATATATTTACATATTATAATACTATAAATACTATTTATGAGCGGACACAGTAAGTGGGCAACAACCAAACGCGCTAAGGCAGTTAATGATGCTAAAAGAAGTAGTTTATTTACCAAACTATCGAAAAACATCAGCATGGCCGCCCGAGAAGGAGCTGATCCAGAGGCTAATTTTAAGTTAAGAATAGCGATTGATAAGGCGCGGGCTTATAGCATGCCCAAAGACAATATTGACCGAGCGGTCAAAAAAGGCAGTGGCGATTTGGCTGGCGTCAGGCTAGAGAGTTTTATGTATGAGGCCTATGGTCCGGGTGGCATTGCTCTGATGATTGAGGTGATAACTGACAACAAAAACCGCTCTGTTTCTAATTTAAAGCATATTTTAAACAAATACGGCGGTAATCTTGGCAATGAGGGTAGTGTCAAATGGATGTTTAGCGCCAAAGGCCAGATAGTTTTGGATAAAGAAGAGCTTAGTGATGAAGAGGAGTTAAAAATAATTGAAGCCGGAGCCGAAGATATTTTAAAAGAAGAGCAAATAAAAATTATTACTAGCTTGGAAGACTTAAAATCCGTTAGGGATAAAATTCATAGCGCTAATTTTAAGATAGAATCTTCGGAAATAACTTATTTGGCCAAAGATAAAGTCCGGTCGGAAAATGAAGAAAGTGTTTTAGCTTTCCTTGACCTCTTAGACGATGATGATGACGTTAACAATATTTATACTAACGCGGATATTTAATGCCGGTTACAAGTAAAACAATATTAGGTCTTGATCCAGGATTGGCGGATACTGGTTTTGGCATTGTTATGAAAATCGGTCATCAGCTAAAATTTGTTGAGGCCGGCTCTATTAAGACAGTTAAGAGTAAAGATTTTCCTAGTCGCTTAGAAGAAATTTTTAAGAATATAAATTCATTGTTAAAAAAATATAACCCTGATTTAGTGGCGATTGAAAAACTTTTTTTTGCCAAAAATGTAAAAACCGCCTTGGATGTTGCTCAGGCCAGAGGCGTGGCTCTTTTGGCGGCCCAGCAGGCCAAAGTGGATTTGTTGGAGTTTACGCCACTTCAAGTCAAGCAGGCCATTTGCGCTAATGGACAGGCCAGCAAAGAGCAAGTTGGCTTAATGGTCAAGACCATTCTCAATTTAAATAGCGTTCCCAAGCCGGACGATGCCGCTGATGCCTTAGCTATTGCTATTTGCGCTTCCTTTTTTAATAAAAAATTAGCCAGAAATTAATGGCCAAAAATTTTAAAATAGTATCAATATCTTCCGAAGTGGATCCCTATTCAAAAACAGGTGGTTTGGCTGATGTGGCTAGATCTTTGCCCAAGTCATTGCATCGCTTGGGGCACGAGGTGATTATTATCACTCCTTTTTATGGTCGGATTATCAACCGAGAAAAATATAAATTAGAAAAGATATACTCGGAAGTAAAAATAGAAATTGATCAGAAAAACGAAATCAATGCCAGCTATTATCGCGCTGAATTAATGCCGGGATTGAAAGTTTATTTTGTCAGAAATGACAAATATTTTTCTCGACGCAAAAGCTTATATGGTTCCAGCCATGAAAATGCCCGCTTTTATTTTTTTGATATGGCGGCTCTAAAGTTGGTATCATTATTAAAATTTAAAGCGGACATAATTCATTGCCACGATTGGCAGTCGGGTTTGATTCCTTATTTAAAAAAAACTCGTTTCAAAAACAGCCAGACCTTGTCCGGCGCGGCCGTGGTTTATACTATTCACAATTTGGTTTTTCAGCTTGGCTCAAATTGGTGGGAAGTGCCACTAAAATACAAAGACCAAGGCAAGAGCGCTTTGCCTGATTTTAATGATCGAAAAATTGAATACATCAATTTTGCCAAGCGGGCTATTTTAAACGCCGATGTCATCAATACAGTGTCAGAAACCTATGCTCAGGAAATATTAAAAAGGAGCTTTGGTCAGGATTTGCACCGGATACTTATTAATCGTCAGCACAAGCTTTTTGTCATTGTCAACGGCATTGATTATTATAATTTTAATCCCAAAAATGAAAAAAGTATTTATCGAAATTACGATTATAAAAAATTGCAAAGAAAAAAATTGAATAAAAAGCACATCCAAAAACTTTTTAATTTGAAAATAGATCAAGAAATTCCCGTCTTATGCACTACTTCCAGAATAAGCTACCAAAAAGGTTTTAGTTTGATTTTAGAAGTTTTGAATAAATTACTAGTTTTTGATATTCAAATGATAATTGCCGGCGCGGGCGACAATAATTTTATCAAGGAGCTTAAAAAAATCGCCAAAAAGTTTCCGGATAAGCTAGCCATAATTCCTTCTCACGAGGAGACTCTAAAATATGAGACCCAGCTTTATGCCGGATCAGATATGATACTTCTGCCTTCTCATTACGAACCCTGTGGCATCAATCAAATGAAAGCTTTCCGCTATGGCTGTGTGCCGATTGTCCGCAGTACCGGCGGTCTTAGCGATACAGTGATAGACTATCAGCCGGGCAATTTCGGCAATGGCTTCAAATTTACCAACTATAATTCTCAGGAGCTTTTGATGGCTATTACCCGAGCGCTGGAAACTTACAAATATCATAAAGTTTGGCGGGATTTGGTTTGTCGGGGAATGAAGCCGTCTTTTTCTTGGGACTTACCAGCTCAGAAATATTTGGAACTTTATAAAACCGCTATTAAACTAAAAAAAGAAAATGTCTAAAATAACTTGGGTTAATTTTTTGCATATTTATCAGCCGCCTTGGCAGGATAAAGGAATAATTGAGCAGGTGGCCGCGTCCAGTTATGAATATTTAATCAGGCTTTTTAAAAGATACCCGAATTTTAAGGCCAGCTTAAATATCAGTGGAAATTTAGTAGAGCAATTGGAGATTTATCGGCCGGACTTGTTAAGGAGTTTAGGGCTTTTGCTAAAAAAAGGGCAGATTGAATTGACTGCTACGGCCCATTATCACGCCCTGTTGCCCCTAATTAGCCCCACAGAGGCCAAGCGCCAGATTGAGCTTAATCAGGGCACTTTGGCCAAATATTTTGCCTTAGAGCAAATTAAGGGCTTTTATCTGCCGGAAATGGCTTTTGATAATAGGGTGGCTAAATTAATTAAAAGTTTGGGTTTTGAATGGCTGATTTTAGACCCGATAAACTTCAAGGAAAAATTAGCCAAGGATACTTTGTATCTTGATAATGTCAGCGGTCTTAAAATAATTTTTAGGGACCGCAAAATATCCAAGGGCTATCCGCCAGAAGTTATTTTTAAGAAAATTTCTAAAATAAAAAATAATGAAACTATTATTACCGCAACCGACGGTGAAATTTATGGTCATTTCCATACTGATTGGCAAGGGCATTTAGAGCAAATATTACAGAACAAAAATTTAGAAATAAAAACAGTTGGTCAATATATTGCTAGTTTAAAAACTAAGCAGACAATATCGCTGAGAGCTGGGTCTTGGGAAAGCAGTGAAATTGAGTTGGAAAAGAAAATTCCTTTTGTTCTTTGGGCTGATCCTAAAAATAAAATACATAAAAATTTATGGCTATTGGCCAAGCAGGCTAGTCAGTTAGTAACCAAGTATAAAAAAGATGCTAATTGGCAATGGGCGCGTCAGCATCTTGATAGAGGTTTGTCATCTTGCACATTTTGGTGGGCCTCAGCCAAAAAACCCTCAGAGTTTTCTTCCTTGACCTGGAATCCGGATATGATAGATAAGGGTTCAGAGGAGCTTATCAAAAGCATCCGCTCGCTTACTTTGGCCAGTCCGGCGGAAAAAATAAAAGCGGAAAAAATATATTTGGAAATAAAAAAGAACACCTGGTTTGATCATTGGCGTAAATATAATAAAAAATAATATGAAAATTAGCAAACCGACAAAACTTTCAGGCAAGACCAAACAAACGATTGCTAAATTAATGGATAGTGATTTTGTAGCTGATGTTTTTAATAAAAAGCTTTCGGATTATTATCCTGATTTTGTTAAAGTTATTGATATTAATTTGAAGCCATTTAAAAAGCATTTAGGGCTCACTAGCGCGGTTTTTGTGGTGGAATACAAAATCAACTATCAAAGCCCAGACGGACAAAAAAAAGCTTTAAATATTTTTGCCTCAGCTCACTCCGATGGTTCACGCCAAGGAGCTTACGAAAAAACCAAGCTTCTTTATGAACACGGTTTTAATGCCGGCAAATATCGGGTTACTAGGCCGCTTTTTTTTCTGCCAGAGCAAAAAGCTTTTGTTTATGAGGCCTCTCTTGGTCAGAGTTTTTTTAATTTTTTCAGCCAAGATCCGCAAGCTGATTTAGAATCAATTTTAAAATTAATTGCCGCTTGGGCAAAAAAATTGCACGCTTTGGAAATTGATTCCCAAAAATTTGTTTGGGGAGATTTTAGGATAGAAAATATGGTGCCTGCGCCTAAGGTTTTTATGGCCGATTTTATAAGTAGAGACAAAAAACAAGGAGAATTAGTGACTGACTTAGTTGAGCGAATGAAAAAATTGGAAAGCATTTTTGATAAGCAAATAAAAAAAGGAATAATTTATGGCGATTATCATCCGGAAAATATTATTATCCGCGATTTGCAAGCTGACTATCTGGAAATGATAGATTTTACTGATATTGCTTTTGGCGACCCCATGACCGATTTAGGAGCTTTTTTACAACAGTTTGATTTTATGGGGCATAGTTTTATTTCCAGGAAAAAAATAAATGATTATAAACAATATTTTGTGGAAGCTTATTTTGGCAAAGCGCTGGATAAAATAGAAGCGGAGTTTTTTGCCAGAATAAATTTGTATCAGAGCTGGACAGCCTTGAGAACAGCTGTATTTTTGTTTTATATGGAAGACCCCGAAAATCCCATTGATGATTTATTGCAAGATGCTTTGGGTCATTTAAAATTATCCGAGACTCAGCAAAAAGAAATTAATTTATACCATCATCATGATTAATCCCAAGCACACTATAATTTTTGAGGGTCCAGAATTGGCCGGCAAGAGCTACTTAATGAGCCAAATTTATGATTATTTGGAGCCAAAATATAATAGTGGTTCTAAAGTGCTTGATGGTTGTCATTGGTTTAATTGTGATCTTGGGCTTTTTGGCACTCGTTTTGGCGCCAATGTTTTGTTAAAATATTTAGAGCTCTTGGAAGAAATAAATGACAGCAATGTGATGCTGGAAAAGTTTCATTTAACTGAGGCAGTTTATCAGAAAATTTATAATAATTATGATTTTGATTTTTCTAAAATTGAAAAACGGCTAAAAAAAATTAAGGCCAAAATAATTTTAGTAACTTTTGATGCTGATGAAAATTTGTTGAAAAAAAGACTGAAAGACAGATTGGCTCTTTATCCTCATTATAATCGCATTGCTCAGACGCCAGTTGATTATATCAGCCAGCAGAAAAAATATTTAGAGCTTATTTCTCAAAGTAACTTGGATCATTTGATTGTTAATGCCTCAGTTTTGCCCAATCCATTACTGGTGGAAAAAATACTGAAATTTTTGGGAGAATTATAAAAATAAAACGTCCTCGCAAAAGAGGGCGTTTTTTGCTATAATTGAGGGGTAATTATTATTTTTCTCAAAATAAAAATGCCAAAAAATAAAATAAAAATAATAATGGCCGCCGCTGAGCTGGCGCCATTGGTAAAAGTCGGCGGTTTGGGGGATGTTACTGGCTCTCTGCCAAGGGCCTTAGCTAAATTGGGATTGGATCTTGCTATTTTTTTGCCTTTTTATGGCAGTATTGATCGGAAAAAATATAAAGCTAAATTGTTAAAAGATTTTTTAAGTATAGATATTTCTTCTAAACAAGAAAAATTCGCTGTTTATCTCAGTCATTTGCCAGAGAGTAACATTAAAATATTTTTAATCAGCCATCCGCTTTTTTCTGGGAAAGATATTTATGTTGCTGGTAGCCGTTATTTTAAAAAAGGAAATTATAGTTCTTCCAAAGGCGTTTACAGCCGAGAAATTAGCGATATAGAGCGCTTTGTCTTTTTTTCCAAAGCCGTAGTTGAATCAATCAGGGTTTTGAAATTGAGACCAGACCTAATTCATTGCCATGATTGGCATACGGCGCTTATTCCCACCTTTATTGATGAGTATAGCTTGGAGCATGCTGATTTTAAAAACATCAAGACAATCTACACTATTCATAACTTAGCCAACCAAGGCATAGCTGGTTTGGATATTTTAGATTATGCCTCGCTTTCTCATGATTTGACGCCAGCTATTATGGAAGACTATTACGATGTCGATGGCCAAGTTATGGATTTGATGAAAGTAGGCATATTGTCAGCCGACTATGTCAGTACCGTGAGTCCGACTTACAGCCGGGAAATTTTGAGCAAAGAATATGGCGCGGGTTTGGAAAAATATTTAAACAGAAGAAAAAAGCATTTGGTCGGAATTTTAAACGGTATTGACACGGATTTTTTTAATCCGCAAAAAGATAAATATATTAAAAAGAAATACTCCCTTGCTAATGTTTTTTCCGTCAAAAAAATCAACAAAGAAAATTTACAAAGGATTTCCCGTTTGCCACTTGGCAATCAGCCGCTTTTTGGTCTGGTCAGCCGTCTGGTTCCTCAAAAGGGTTTGGATATTTTACTTTTGGTAATAGAGAAACTAATTGAAAAATATGATTTGCAGTTGATTATTTTGGGCACAGGAAAAAAAGATATTGAAGTTAGTTGGCAGAATTTGGCTAAAAAATATCCTCGCAATATCAAAACTAACATTGGCTTTGATGTGGCCTTGGCGCAGAAAATATACGCTGGCGCAGATTTTTTCCTCATGCCTTCCGCTTTTGAACCTTGCGGGCTGGGGCAAATGATTTCCATGCGCTATGGTACTATCCCTATTGTCAGGCAAACTGGTGGCTTAAAGGATACGGTTAAAAATAAAAAAAATGGTTTTGTTTTTAAAAATTACGATAAAGAATCTCTAGCCAAGACGATGCTTGAAGCTATTAAATTTTATCAACAAAAATCCCAGTTCA
>JAUYFP010000108.1 GCA_030690875.1 bacterium
ATGCCTTGCCACAAGAAAAAAAACAGACACTTAGACAAAAAGCTCAAGAAATTTTAGAAAATTTAGAGGATGATTCAGTTAAAGATATGTCAAGTAAATTAGATGACAATCCAGCTGAAACACATCAAGAACATCAAAAAAGAATTGATAAAGACAAAGAACTAAGAGTCAAGGATAGCTTACTGAAAGAAATGGAAGACTTGGAAGATAGAATAAAAGCTACTGAGAGCCCAAGTGGTTATTATGATAAAGTTTATAAAGAAATCAAAGAGGTTGATGAAGATTTATATAGACGTTTAGATGAAATTTTTCATCCCAATTTAAAAAGAGATATCAAATTGAAATCCAGTGGACCACGTATAAACTTACAAGCTGTATTCAGATGGGAAGTAAACAGAGCGGTTGGTAACCCAAGTATGGATAATAAAATTTTTGAAACAACCAATGCCCCTAAAAAAAGAGATTATGTTTTTACTGTGTTGGTTGATTTGTCTGGTTCTATGAGAGGTCAAAAAATAAAGGAAACATTTAAAGGAGTAATACTTTTAACAGAGGTTTTGAATCGTTTGGGTATAAAAAATGAGATCTTAGGTTTTCAGGACAAAGTGATAAAATTTAAAGATTTTGATGAGGAGCTTACTGATGAAGTAAGAGACAAAATAAGTGGCATGGTAGATGAAGTAGATGGCAGTAATCTGGGTGGCAACAATCATCCTGGGTACAATGATGACGGACCTTCTTTGACAGAAGCTTCTAAAACTTTGTCTAAGCAATTTTCAAAAAACAAATTTTTATTGGCTTTATCAGATGGCATCCCAGAAGGTAGATTTAGTAGTGCCCAAGATTTGCACACTGCTATTAAGTTTATTTTGACTAACACTGATCAAAAGCTAGTGGGTATTGGCCTTGGCCCTGACACGGAACATGTCAAAGAATTTTATCCCACTTCCCTACCAAATGTAAATATTAAAAAATTACCAGAAACTTTTGGAGATTTACTAGAAGATATGATTCTTAATCCTCAGCGATATGAACAAAAATCTCAAGATTAATAATTAATATAAATATAATATGCCACAATTTAAAAAAGAAAATTATTTATTAGATTATATTGATGGTTTAAAAAACCTTAAAACTTCATTTGCATTTCCGATAGGTACTGTTATCACAGAAGAGAAAAATCGTTTAGAGATTTTAAAATTGTTGAAAGATCAAGATTTGCAAATACTCGAGGCAGAAGAAAAAAATATTGAAGAAGTAATTAAACATCTTTTTTATTTTTTAGAAAATAAAATAAATTTTGCTATTAATATCAAAAATTCAATACCAACTCTTTTAAATATTTTTATTAAAGACTTGGCCAATGGCAGAGTAGAGATTGTTTTTTCTGACGCTAGTAGAAAAGTTGTAGAAAATATAGAACCAGGATTTTTTGGTGTTCTTGTTCTAAATAGTGACTTATATCAAAGGTTGGACTTAGAAAATATAAACTCATCGTTTTGTAATTTAATAAATTAAACCTTAAATATTATGACAAATATCTTTGAAAAATTAACAGGTCAATCCAGAGATGAAAACGAACCGCCTCTAGAAACCAGAGATAGAATAAAACCAAAAGAAAATATTGAACCAATAGAAATAGACCGAGAATCGGCCAAAGTATATATTCTAGAGTCTATTTTGGACTATAACCTAAAAGGTGGAGATCTAGTACCAAATCCAAAGAAATTTAGACATTTTACCCTTGACCAAAGAACTCTTGAAACTATTGAAAAGATAACTACAGCAGCAGAGCTACGCGATCCTTGTCTTCTAGAAGGCAAAACATCTACTTCTAAAACTAGTTCTATAGAATATCTAGCTATGTGCCTCAATCAAGAAGTTGTTAGATTAAACCTAAATGGTCAGACAGACACCTCGGAATTGATTGGTAAATTTATCCCTAATGATGGACAATTACAAATAAAATTTGAGCAACTTCTCAAACATCCAGAATTATTAAGTGCCTTATCTTTACAAATAGTCCAAAAAGCCAATAAAGAGGGCCGAGGTATATCACTTTTGGAAGCACAAAAGATAGCCAAAGCAGAAGATATTGATGTTCCAGACTGGCGTTGGCAAGATGGTATTGTCCCTAAAGCCATGGAAACTGGTCAATGGGTTATCCTAGATGAAATCAATCTAGCAGAACCGCAAATACTAGAGCGTCTAAACTCAGTTTTAGAAAGACACCCTTCTTTGGTATTATCAGAACACGGAGGAGACAAAATAGAAGAAGGTTCGGCTAGGTCACTTGACCATCATTTTCGTATATTTGCTACCATGAATCCAGCTGAATACGCTGGTAGAGCAGCTATGTCTCCAGCCTACAAAGATCGTTGGACTAGTTATATGTTTGTTGGTCAGCCAAATGAAAAAGACTATCTAGCTATGTCTGAACACTTAGTCTATGGCACTCAACCAAAAGTAGAAATTAATGGTATTAAATATCAAGCTCCAGAAGTAGAACCTCTGTTCGAAAATATTTCGCAAATACCAAACTTTAGAAATTTTCTAGCTAGACTATCTAAATTGCAAGTCAAGCTAGAACAAATGTCTGAAGAAAGAGAAATAGGTAAAGGACGTAAAGAAAAATACATTTTTACCAGAAGAGGGTTAATTGAATTTTTTGAATATCTTTCTCAAAAAACTATTGTCAACAGACAATCAGGAAAAACTATTAATATTAAATCTAATCCCAAAGAAGTTATCCTTAGGGCCATTAAATACTATTTCATAGATAAAATGGCTAATCCTGACGATGTCAAAAGAGTCCAAGATTTAATGGATGCTATTGGTATTTCAGAAGAAAACTGGACTCTAGAGTTCAGTACTAAGGCTGCTAAGAAAATGGATAAAGACTTAAAAATACTTGACGAAGAATTAGAAAAAACTACAGAGAGTGGTAGTTTTAAGGAAGATGAATCAGTAAAAATAAAAGAGGGATCATCTCATAGTAGCCATGATGGAGAAACTGGTGTTATTTTATCTTTAGAAAAAGAAAAAATAACAGTACGCGTAGGTGGTTGCACCCATGATTTTCCGATCGAAGAATTAATAAAAGTAGATAAATCTAGAAAAACTACATTTAAAGGTTTTTCTGGTCGAGATGTAGAAAGTGCAGGGGAATTAGAAAGATATGGTTTTAAAGTAGGTGATAGATTAAGGTACGCAGGCGTTAACGCTATCGATGAAGTTAAAGGTGCAAAAAGTTTAGAAATAGTAGGTTTCACAAAGATTTGGGATACTTTCAATGGAGATATTATCTTACAAGTAGATGGCGAATATGTTTTTAGGTGCAATGAAGAAATTATAAAAAGAGAATTTGAGAAAATGTAAATAATTTATAAAAGAACCATATTTTGGCTCCGCCCCGCTCGAGTGGATCACTAAAATCTCTCGCGGGACGTCGCAATAAAAATAAAAAAACCGACAAAAAATATCCAAAAATATGGTATTATACCAAAAAATAAATACATGAAAAAAATTATACATATTATAATATTTTTGTCCGCTATCACTCTTATAAATGAAACACAAGCTAGTAGCCAATACCCCGCTGATTCTTTACTAAAACAAAAAAACAGCTCTAATTCAGCTGTTTATTATATTGCCAATGACGGCAAAAAATATATATTTCCTGATTTAAAAACATACCACACTTGGTATGATGATTTTTCCAAAATCATAGAAGTGTCTGTCGAAGTATTAGACTCATTTCCTAATGGTGGGGCCATGCCTTATCATCAAGCCTCTAAATTGATCACAACTCAAAATACCAACAAAATATACGCCGTTGAGCCAAATGGCGTCTTAAAATATATCCCTTCCGAAGATATGGCAAAAAAATTATATGGCAATAACTGGTACAGATTAGTTCAAGATGTCTTGCCTGGATTCTTTGCTTCCAGCTACAAAATAGATGGAGAGCTTGACGGTAAATACCCAACCGGCACTCTAGTAAAAGACATGCAAACAATAAAATATTATTATATAGAAAATGGGCTTAAAAGACCATTTGAATCCGACCATAATCTAGAGTATGGTGAACTTGGATTCGAAAAATCTGACGCCATAGCTTCTGATGAATTATCAGATTATGATACCGGCAAAAAAATAGATTACATAACCAGAGATATAAACGGTTTTGATCCGGCTTCACAAATGTATTTTAAAAAAAATTCAAAACAATGTATTCCTCCAGATGAACTATCTACAAAACAAACCATCCCTAATGACCCGTATTTTAACAAGCAAGTTGGCTTCAATAATCTAGGTAGCAGCCAGGGATTAGCTGGCGCAGTCTTGGATGCTGATATAGACGCACCTGAAGCTTGGAGTGTAGAAACTGGCAAGGGAAAAATAATTGCCTTCATTGATACTGGCCTAAATGTAAATCATGAAGATATAAAAGACAATTTATGGATTAATATAAATGAACTCCCTAACAATGGCGTTGACGATGACAAAAATGGTTACATTGATGATGTCCATGGATGGAATTTTGAAAATAATAATAGCTACCTCGGTGATATTGGTATGACCAGCGATCACCCCGAGGGGCATGGGCAACTCGTAGCCGGCATAGCCGCTGCTACTGGTAACAATAATAAGGGGATAACTGGTTTGTGCTGGAACTGCTCAATAATGCCACTTAAAGGCCTCGGATATTCAATCAAATCTATACCCTATGCGGTAGATAATGGCGCCAATGTTATAAATATGAGTTTTCTCTCTGCCGGCGTCCAAGCAATAAAGGACGCCTTAGATTACGCATACTCTCATGGAGTTATACTAGTTGGCGGCGCCGGCAATGATAGTAAAAATCAACCCAATGCTCCGGCTGATTTTGATAATGTATTAGCTGTTTCTGGAACAGCCGCCTACAACAAAATATCATGGTGGTCAAATTATGGTTCTTGGATTGACGTTAGTGCTCCTGGTGATGCCTATACTACTGCCCATAACAATGAATCATATATAGAGGAAACTGGGACTTCACTGTCTGCCTCCTATGTATCTGGGCTAGCCGCTCTAATATTATCAAAAAATCCGGCCTTCAATCCGGAAGAGGTTTATTCAATAATAAGGTCTAGTGTTGATGAACCTGCTGATTCAGATAAATATTTTGGTATTGGCAGAATAAATGCCGCCAAGTCCCTGCAATATAACTCTATACCTATTGCTAAGTTTTCTTCTACTCTAGATGACGCCACAATTACCAAACCATTTAACATAGTTGGCACAGCTATATCTGCTTCTTTTAATAACTATAAAGTAGAATATGGTAGCGGTAACTATCCAAAAGAGTGGCAACTTGTAAAAGAATCTGGCAGTGAAAAAATAAATAGCACTTTGGTGTCATTTGATCCAACAAAGCTAAATCCTGGTGTCTACACATTTAAACTAACAGTGGCTGATGATTGTGGTAATACGGCTTTGGATAAATTTAATGTTAATATAACTAAATAACAAACAAAAAAGATGAAATTATTTACCTCATCTCTTTTGTTGGCTCCCGAATTAAAACCTTCACAAACTTTTGAAATTATTTTGCCAAATCTGATACACAAATCCATAAAGCGAAATCTGAAAAGATGCGCCCCGCCACTATTTTTCTATTTCTAAAAGTAATAGTTCAACCAACTCCAAAAAATCTTTTCTGTATAATTCTTTACGTTCGGATTCCTTGCAAATTTCTTTAATCTCTTCGCTTTCAATTTCCACTTTTATTTTTTCCAACTTTTCTTTCCGCGCTATTTTCAACATTGATTCTCGCTTTTTATTATCAACATTTTCCCATGTGTCTTTGTTGTTATTGTCCAAGGTTATTTTTAACTTGTCCCAATAGTGAGAGAAAAAATTAAAAATGATGTTAATAGTTTCTTCTTTTTGGGATTTAGCTTTTGCATTCATCATCTTAGCAAGTCTCTTGTCTCTATCTACTTCGCTTTCCTCAACAGATCCAGTCCATGACACACTTATACCTAAAATATAAAAATTTGGCTCTTTCTCTATCGCATATTTCACTTCCGTCGAGAAAAATAACATTAAAAATGATGTAAACAACGATGAGTACACATTTGGGAAGATACCGTTTATAACCTCTGTTAAGTCCTTATCAAAATCAACCTTTTTATCACTTTTAAATATTCTATCTCGCGACCATTGCAAAAACTCATTTAAAATAACACGGGGGATCCCGCTTTTTTTATTTGCCATTGATATTTTCCACTCCGCAGGAAAATTATGTTCCCAAATTTCATAGTTTGATAGCGCGCTGTCAATTTCACTAAAGAAAGTCGGGCAAAAACTTGCAAAAAGTCCAGTGATGTAATGGTCGTACTTTTGCTTTTCTTCTTTGTCTTTAATTTCATTCAATTTTTCCATGCTTTCTTCAATGTGTTTTTTGAATGACGAAAAGAGCTGATATGGACCATGCCCGTCTTTGAGTAGGATTTTGGTTATTGCTTGAAAAAATTCTCCACCAAAATAGTGCCAGTTCCAAAAACGATCTCTCTTTAAGTTAGTTTTCTTGTATATTTTCAACGCCCACGATCTAAAAGTCGGAAAGTGCTTTTGTGAAATAAAATTTTGAATTCTTTTTTCCGTGTCATATCCTTTTAGCCAAAGTTGTTGCTCATTCCAAAGTATCTCATTCCACTCAAACGCTTTTGGCAGTATTTCATAACCTATTGAAAAGCGGTCACGTTTTTCAATGTTGCTCACATAAGTTTGTGAAAGCTGAACCGCAAGTTCAAATTTTCCGTTTCTTATAGCGTCGTCAATATGAGATATAAAAATTTTCGTAAAATCCCTTTCATTAAATTCTGATTTTTCAGACCAAAAAGAATTCCAAGCACGCACCATTTTTTCGGCTTTCACTTTATTTCTAAATTTCAATATTTTTGAAAAATTAAGGCTTTTGAGAAATCCTATTTCAAATTTATATCTCTTTCCTCTGAAAAAAACTTGAAACTTGAAAATTGGTCGCATTAAAAACAAAGTGGCAATAATGGTAAAAATGAGAATTATAAATTTTGATTCCAAACTAACACTGTATATTTGCTCATTGTTTATGGAATCTTTGAAAAAGGAAATTATAAAGATTGATAAAACTGCTAAAACAGCGGTGACGGAAATGTTAAGAATTTCATAGGAAATAACCATCTTTGAAAACTCACCTCTTTTCTCTTGCGTTTTTACTTCAGAAAAAATTTGCTCCCCAACAAAAATTAGTAACATTAAAATACCTATGATTACATTTTGAAATAATGAAGGATCAAGATTTTGCAAAAATGGTTTAAAAAAATTCTCAATGTTTTGCAAAAGGAATATCCCTGACATCCATGTTTGTTGAAGTATTTCTGTCATGTTTTGTTCAGCCTAAATTTAAAAACTTTTTATGGGGTTTATTTTCCAGATTTGGTTCGATTATGCTCCTTACACAACATTTGGCAATTTTCAGCAACAGTTTTCCCGCCCTCATACCAAGGCGTGATGTGATCTGCTTCCATTTCTTCAATTTCCCATTTCTTTTTCTTATTCTCGCCTTTGCAGTGCGAGCAAATACCTTTTTGTCTCTCGTACGCTTCTCGCTTCATCTTTTCGGTAAAAGCACGAATGTTCAGATATTTTTCATTTCCGGTTAAGACATATTCGTAGATGCCGGACTTTTTAGTCACATCTTCATCTTGCATCAACTCGGTTATTTCCTTTTCCAGTTTCTTTGAATCAAATTTTTTATTTTTGAATTGGTTATACAAATCGCCCCACGACACATTGCTCATTTCGCGACGATAACTTAGAAAAATCTTTCGTGTCCATGTAACAACATCTTGAAAATACTGCCATAATTTATCAGCATTTTTGTCGTGTTGGTGCTTGGCCATATAATCCTCAATCTTGTCGCCATTGATCCACGAAAGCGCGGTTTCTAAATATTCTTGTCGAATTGGTGAGCCACTGACAAGCGATCCGCCATCATTTGCCAATAAGTACGCCACGCAATTTGATTTACTGAATTTTAATTTTGCGTCTGAAAGCCATGGGCCAGTGTAAACCGCATTGCGAATTTCTTGGTCGGTTAGTTTTTCCCCGGCGATATTGATAATCCTAAACCAATCTAGTCGCTCCTTGTCCGTGCCTTCACAGAAATAGATCATCAATTCATAATCCAAAATTTTGTCCTGCTCTTCTTTGGTTAGATTATGAAAAAAGCGGTCGTTCAACGAAAAATCACCAGTAACATATTGTCCAATACTGATGGTACGCTGTTGACCGTCCAACACTTCATAGCCGCCATCATCTCTAATCATCCAATACATCACGTTCAGTGGAAAGCTATTTTTGATTGTTTCAATCACGGCGTTGCGTTGCTTTTCTTTGTACACAAACTCACGCTGATATTTCGGGCGAATATTCAATTTGCCCTCATAAGCCGTCACGCCACCTTCTTTGGCGCTTTCTTTGTAGCCAGCGATTACTTCACGAATTAAAATTTTATGTAGATCGATTTTCATATTATTTTTTTACTTTTTTATTCTTAATCAAAACTCTAAAATACGTTGATTTTCCACCTATCTCCGTCATGTGAAGGTGGTTTTTTACTGCATTGTCATTCAGACCGGCGACATCTAGTACTGTGTACCGATTTAATCCATCAACAATTTCAAACTGTCTGGGATTGTATTTATGTAAAAAAGTTATAGGTACTCCCATCACACCAGTATAATCCATAGGGATTTGTTCTGTCCTATCTACATTTATAGCATTGTAGTTATCAAAGTTAGAATATTCTTTCTTAGTATATTTTTTGTACAAAACCAATTCTTCACTTCGTTTCGGTACATCAAGGTTGGTAAACCAAACTACGCTTTTTGGGAAAGCATACTTTTTACCGTCAATAATTTTGTAATAGCTTTCATAGTGATCTGGAATTTGAAATAAAATATTTTTACCATTTAAACTTTGTCCGAGCCACATTTTATTTTCTTTAATCAATTTAAAGATTTCTTTATAAGTAATCGCATTTTGATTACCCATAATTAAGAACTTTTTCTTGTGCTTTACGAGTTGAGCAACATATTCGCGGAATAAAGAAAACGGGGGGTTGGTTATGACTATATCGGATTGCTTGAGTAATTCGATGCATTCGTCGCTCCGAAAGTCACCACTACCCCGCAGAGGGGTTGCGGTGTTTTTGTCGTGTTTGAGCAAATACTTAACATCATCAAGGTTTATCGCTCCATCTTTGTCTGTATCCGGCACTTCTTTGATTTCAATTTTGAGCGGTTGCTTGCCCTTTGACCCAGCCACTTGAAATAGTGGTAATTGGCCTCCAACGATCGGTGAACCGCTGTAACTCGTGGTGATGAGCTTCTTTAATCCAAGAGCATTAAAGTTGGATGCAAAGTATTTAAAAAAGTTGCTCTCGTATGGATCATCGCAATTACAATAAACAACCTTGCCCCGAAACTGTTCTTTATAATGTTTTAGTTCTTTTTCAATATCAATAAGCTGAGTATAAAACTCGTCTTTTTTGGCTTTGCTTGCATTGCGCAAATTTTTGTTTAAAGATTTCTTTTCCATAACTTTATTTTTCGCTCTCTGCTCGGGCTTTTAATAAAAATATAGTTTCGGACTTCAATTTTGCCCGGCTCCAATCTTTGTGCGGTTCGGTCAAAAAGTCGCCCAGGCCGTCCAAAATATGCCTGTTGTCCAGCTGTTCCAATTGCTCGGCTGTTAATTGTAAAACCTCTTTAAATGTTTTACCGGAACGCTGCTCAACGATTTCTTTATTGATAGGCCAGTGGTTTTCCAAGAAAAACCAAACATCATAAACATCACGGCTCGTCTTGCCTATCCTCTCGTGCATGGCCATTAGCTTATGAGCAAACATATCTTCCTGAACCATTACCAACATTGATATGCCAAGCAATGTTTTAAGATCATATTTTGATCCGAACTGCCTTCGGTTAACTTCAACTTTTATCCTTTGCGCGCCGGGCGCATACGAAAGAACATTCAATAGGTTGAATTTCTTAATTCTGGAGTCAGCAACGGTTCCATAGCTAGTGATTATTTTTTGAATCTTCTCAAACACCTCAGCTTCTTTTTCTTCGTTTAATAAATCAAAATCCAAATCAACCGAATCACGAGTCAAGCCATAGAACAACAAAGCAGCCGTTCCACCCTTGAATCCCAAATGAGGCGCAATCGAAGTATTAGAATAAATATCCTTTAAAATCTGCAATAAAATATTTTTGTGTTTTGAGTAATCTAATTTCATGTGTTTTCTGGTTTTATTGATTGATCGCTTTTGTAGTGATCAAAATATTGCTTAACTTTCTTTTCCATGCGCTTATTGTTGTAGATTGGTAAAATCTCAAACACCTTGCCCCAATCCAAAGCGTTCAAATTATCAAAATGATAATCTTTGCTTACATAGACTCTGTCCAAGAACGCACGCTCTTTCGTAGCTGTAGCAATTCCGTCCGCGTGCTCAATACCAGCCGTGTTGCTTAACACATAATCCTTCATTCGAATAAATGAGATTTTCTGATCATCAGCTTCAATATCACGGGTCACATACGAAGCAACAAAAATGTTGCTGTAAAACTGAAAATTAATTCCAGCCCTTGTCAAAATAGTTTCGAAGCTTATATAAGATGGGGTATAAATACGCGTTGCCAATTCAAAACGGTTATAATTTTTATCCTTAGTATAAATACCTCTGTGAACCCTTATTAATTTGCCTGTTTTTACGTAATTGTTTAATCTGACCCTAACAGCGTTTTTAGCTTCTTCGCCCCACAACAAAGCAACGTCTTTAACCGAAAAGACGGTTTTAGTGGATCTCAATAAAACATCTATGAATTGGCCTTTTGTTGGTTTATTATCCATAATCTTGACTGTTAGTTATATTTAACCTAAGGTCCAGTTAAATTATATGATATAATCAATAACAAAGCAAGAGTCTGAGGAATAGAGCAAAAGCTAATTCAATCACTGTCTTATAATATAATAAGGTCTAAATAATTATAAAAAAATACCAACAGATCCCTACTAATTTCAAATCAGCAAAAAAGATGAAATTATTTACCTCATCTCTTTTGTTGGCTCCGCCCCGCTCGAGTGAATCACTAAAATCTCTCGCGGGACGTCGCAGTAAAAATAAAAATACCAACTTCTGTTGGTATTTTTATTTTTGGCTCCGGGAGGGGGATTCTCCCACACTCAAAATAATTTTTCTTAATTTAAAAATCCCCCATTTTGGCTCCGGGAGGGGGATTCGAACCCACGACCAATTGATTAACAGTCAACTGCTCTACCACTGAGCTATCCCGGACCCAAAATGGGGGATTTAATTATATATTGTTAATGGAACTCTGCTCCCTGCCTGCCGGCAGGCAGGTACCACTGAGCTATCCCGGAAAATTTTTAAAATTTTTTATTAACTTTTCTTTTTCTACTTTGCTTAAATTTTTTATTTGGGCTTCTCGCTGTAAAACCTTTCTTAAAGAAGCAAATTTCTCCCAATATACTATTTGGACAGGCCGGCGATATTTAGTATATTTTGCGCCTTGACCGCTATTATGTTTAGACTCTCTATTTTTTAAATTTATAGTGTAACCAGTATAGATGGTTTTATCAGCGCAACGCGCTAAATATAAATAATACTTTTTCATCTGGTCTCCCTTATTATAACTCTAATACCATTCGACTTCGTCCATTCGGCCTCGAGCTCAGGGCATCCTCCTCGTTTACTTATCAATAACGGTTGAAAGATCGAACGAAGTGAGATACTGAAACCACGAGTGAGGAGGAGTAAAACGACGACGAGTCGAGTGGTAGCAGGGGTGGGGATCGAACCCACGACCTCAGGCTTATGAGTCCTACGCTCTAACCAAACTGAGCTACCCTGCCCTGTCTTAATTGCGCAACTATTTAATTATATAATAGTATAATTGATACACCTATTTAACTTTAATTAATAATTACACAATTACTCTATTATGCTATTAATTTTTGGTAGCGGGGGTCGGACTCGAACCGACGACCTCCAGGTTATGGGCCTGGCGAGCTGCCAACTGCTCTACCCCGCGTCGTAAATATAATATTATTTTTCTGTTTTAAATAACTATCAACTAACTGCTCCCTGCCTGCCGGCAGGCAGGTACCCCGCGTCGTAATAAAATATTTAATAACCGCTTAATTGTATAATAGTATAACTAATGTGT
>JAUYFP010000110.1 GCA_030690875.1 bacterium
ATAAATAGTAAAATTGACAATACTTAGGCATTTCTTTTATTATTTAAGATATATTAATACATTAATCATTATTTTACAATGACGATTTTAAAAAAATTTTATCATTTAATTATAGCCATTTTTGCCAATGTAAAGTATGAATTTCCTTCGAAAAAATTAAAAATTATAGGCGTTACTGGCACAAAGGGCAAGACCACAACAGTTCATTTTATTTATCAAATACTTAAAAATTCTGGATTAAAAGTTGGAATGATAAGTACAACTGGAGCCGTACTAGGAAATGATGAAATTGATACTGGGCTACACGTATCTACTCCAAATTCACTAGATTTACAAGGATACCTAAAAAAGGCTTCTGAACAGGGTCTAGAATGGATGATTATAGAATCAACATCTCATGGATTGGTTCAACATAGATTATGGGGGATATCTTTTGATATTGGAATCATCACAAATATAGCATCGGATCATCTCGACTACCACAAGACTTGGAAAAATTACATGAATGCTAAGGCTGGGCTCATAAAAAAAATAAAGGCAAAAGGAACTATAATTTTAAACAAGGACGATGATAGTTATAAACATCTGGAATTGATTTCCAAAAAAACAGGTAAAAAAATAATATCTTATGGGATTAAAAATAATTCAGCTGATTTTTTGGCTACAAAAATATCACAATCTATCAATGGGCTATCATTCAACCTAAAAGAACACGAAGAGAAAAAAACAACAGAGTACTCATTGGGGATAATGGGAAACTTTAATATTTACAATGCCACGGCTTCAATAATTGCATCAAAAATTTTAAAAATCAGTCAGGATGTTATTTCTAAGACCTTAAAAAATATAATAATACCTTGTGGCAGAATGGAGATAATTCAAAAAGAGCCAATTATGATAGTAGTTGATTTTGCGCACAATTCCTTCTCTTTAAATACATCATTAAATGATCTAATAAAATTTAAACAAACTTCTTCAAAAATAATTTCTGTTTTTGGCTGTCCAGGTGCAAGAGATAAATCTAGAAGAATAATGGGCAAGGTTTCGGCCGAATTAGCCGATATTACTATAATAACCGCTGATGATCCACGAACAGAAAAATTAGAAGATATCAGCGAGGAAATTGCATCTTGGGCTCGTAAAGGTGGGGCTAAAGAGGTGGGTAAAAAAAATTATAACCAAATAAATAATAAAAAAGGTATTTATTTAAAAATACCAGACAGAAAAGAAGCAATTTCTTTTGCAATAAAAATTGCAGAAAAAGGAGACGTTGTATATATTACTGGCAAGGGACATGAAAAAAGTATTTGTATTGGAACAACGGAATACCCCTGGAGCGATCAAAATATTATCAGAGAGTTAACATCGTCAAAGTAATATATTTAATCACACCAGGGGATACCATTACTTAGCACTAGTTGCTGATGCTTCTGCCTTTTTAATCTCAACTCCTTTTAAGAAGTTAACTAAATTCTTCCCTTTTTTATTCATATATATCACCCCCTTTTTGTTATTATTAAGGTATAGGATTCATTTACAATACTTTAAATATACATAAAACAAACTATTTTTGTCAATTTGTCGTTATGGTTCAATAGCTTAGCATCACCTTGGTGTAAACCATACATTACCTAAGGTTAGAATGCAAGTAGTCAAGCTACTTCAAGCTGATTGGAGTACTAGACAAGTAGCTAGATACTTAGGCTTTAATCAAAGTGCTATAGTTAGGTGGTCTAAAAGAACGCCCGATGATCAATACCTAACTATTCCTACTAAATCTTCTAAACCTCATAATCATCCTAAGGCCTTGAAGTCAGAGATAATACAGACCATAATCAGACAAAGACTTAAGCATGGTAGATGCGCGGAAGTAGTTTACCAAGAATTACTTAATCAAGGAGTTAAAGTAAGCCTATCTAGCGTCAAAAGGACTTTAGATAAAAGAGGTTTAATTAAAAAAGAAGTCCTTGGAAAAGATATCACCAAAATATTGAACGTCCTAGACCTGAAAAAGCTGGGGATTTAGTAGAAGTTGACACTATCCACTTAATGCTTGATAGGAAGAAGAGAGTTTATGTATATACCTTGCTTGATGTCTATTCTAGATGGGTCTATGCTTGGGCTAGTCCTAAAGCTAATTGCTCTCAATCATTAAGTTTTGTTTATCAAACTAAGGAAATATTGCCTTCTAACCTTAGTTGCCTACAATCTGATAATGGTAGTGAATTTTCTCAACACTTTACTGAAAGGATTAAAATCAAACATAGACATTCCAGAGTAAGAGGACCTAATGATAATGCTCATTTAGAAAGATTTAATAGAACCTTACAAGAAGAGTTATTAGATAGCTTACCTAATAATGTAGAAATTATTAATCAAGTTTTGCCAAAGTATCTACAGTATTACAATACTGAGAGATTACACCTAGGATTAAAGCTTAAAACACCTAGCCAAGTGATGCCAAGCTATTGACTGGAGAACGTATTTTAAAAGAAAAGCCCTTCTGATTACTTGAGTAAGCAGCTGGGCTTTTTGTCGAGGTCAAGGCAAATACCTCCTAAGTTTGCCCAGCAAAGAACCGAGCCATTTTGATGTAAGTAACAAAAATCGCCAAAATGACGACGGCAACGGAAACGCCGATGATGAAACTGCGTGTGCTTCTGTTTTCCAGACTAACCAGACTCAAGCTCAAGCCGACTGCAACTACAGTGGCCATCAGCTTAGCCATAGTACTAGTCAGAAAAAACAGCGTCAGCACTTGCGCCAGTAGCAGAACAAGAGCAACAGTCCATGGATTGCCAAAGAGCTTTTTCACAACTACTTCCTTCCTCTGGGGATAAGTTGGGGTTTTTGATTTCAGACCATTTTGCTAATGGCCCTAAGAACTTCATCTCTGCTTATCAACACAAAGATCAAAATCAACCCAATAAGCACCACTATGATATGCCACGGCTTAAGACCGTTGTTTTTGGCACTTGATTTTTGCTCCATTGCCAGCCTCCACGTTTCAGGGTAAAATTCATGATACTATAATACAAAAGACATCTTATACCTCTCTTTCCTTATTTGTCAATAAAATGGCTAAAAACACCGGCCTCGCCCGTGGACGTGCTACGGCCGAGGGCAAAACCCAAATATATACTGGCGATGGCAAAGGTAAAACTACGGCCGCTTTGGGTCTGGCTATTAGAGCCATAGGTAGTGGCCTAAAAGTCGGCATAATTTACTTTGACAAGGGTGGCGATTATTATAATGAAAGGAAAATTTTAGATAGTTTGGAAGATAAGGGCCTAAAATATCTGGCTTTTGGCATGCCTCGCATGATGAACAAAAGATTTCGCTTTGAAAATATACCTAGTGATATTGAAGAGGCCGAAAAAGGCCTAGAACAAGCAAATGCTTGGTTAAAAGAAGATTTTGATCTGCTAATATTAGATGAAATAAATACTACTGTTAGAACCGAACTTCTCAAAACCGAACAAATAGTAAATTTACTCAAACAAAAACCACCGGAATTAGAGCTGATTCTAACTGGCCGATATTGCCCAAAAGAAATACTGGAATTTGCCGATTTGATAACAGAAATGAAACCAATAAAACATTACGCTGACGCTGGCTTAGATGCTCGCAAAGGAATTGAATATTAAAAAATAATTTAATAAAAAAATATTATGCAAACTACTAAAATTCCTAACCCCCTTAGAGATAAGTCTCTAAATGGGGTTAGCGGAACAAAAAAAATATTAGCTATTATAATTTTTATAATTTTAGCGTCAATTGCCGGCTGGTTATGGCTTAAACCAAACCAAGCAATTACTAATTCGAATTTAAATGTCAATGTCAATGAAGAAAATGTACCGATTCCAAAATTTATTACGGTTCGTTTTCAATTTGACAATGAGAGAAAAACTGAGTTACAATACCCCTACAAAAATGGTGAAGAAAATCTGCTTTTAATCACCCAAAATATTTCTCAAGAACGAAATTGGGAATTTTC
>JAUYFP010000101.1 GCA_030690875.1 bacterium
AAAAATTATAAAATCGGCACAATGATATTGATTTTTCCTGCTTGGTTAATTATGGAAACAGCCCAGATTTTTTACGCTTTAAAAAATAGTCATTTTAGAGACAAAATAAAATCCTATGATTTTTTGTTTTCGCCAAGCCAAATGAAAATATTGTCGGCTCAAAGACGCCGTATTCAGAGTAAACGCCAGCGAAGCGACCGGCAGGTAGTCAGCCATTTTACCGGGTTAATACTTTTTCAACCGCTTAATTCTTTGGCTTTGAGAATTGCCAATTTGATGTTTTTTGTTTATTGGCAAATAGTTAAGTTATTTATTTTTTGGTAATCTAAGTGTCGTTGCGAACTGATTAAAGCAATAATAATACTGCTCGCTGATTAAGCAATCGTTTAGACGCTTCGCGTAATCACTCTTTGCTTAGTCAGCTCGTAGAGATATAAGTTATGAAAATAGCCGAAGTAACATCAACTTTTCCGCCATATAAAGGTGGCATGGGTAATGTGGCCTATTATAACGCTTGGTCCTTAGCTAGTCTTGGGCACCAAGTGACGGTTTTTACGCCCATAAAAAAATATAATTTTGAGGTAATTGACGAATACCCATTTGAAGTTCAGCGACTAAGGCCTTGGTTTAGATATGGTAATGCCGGAATTTTGCCCCAGCTTTTTTATAAGCTAGCTTCTTTTGATGTTATTCATCTCCATTATCCGTTTTTTGGCGGAGCGGAAATAATTTATTTTTTGGATAAATTCAAGGATATTAAGTTGGTTGTTACTTATCATATGGATGTAGTCGGCTATGGTTTATTGGCAAAATTTTTCAATTGGCATAAAAATTATATTATGCCACATATTTTAAACAGGGCTGATAAAATAATTGTTACCTCTTGGGACTATGCTCAAAATTCTTATCTTAAAGAAAGGCTCTTGTCTGATCCTGATAAATTTGTGGAAATCCCTTGTGGCGTCAATCACATTTTGTTTAAGCCCAGAATTTATGATAAAGAAATTCAGCAAAGATATGAACTCTATGGCAAAAAAATGGTTTTATTTGTCGGTGGTCTAGACAGGGCTCATTATTTCAAAGGCATAAATGTTTTAATTCAGGCAGTTAAAAAAATAGCCAGCCGAGGCGATTTTAAGGTTTTGGTTCTTGGTGAAGGGGATTTAAGAGAAAGTTATGAAGGTATGGTAAAAAATATTGGTCTCAGCAGTGTAATAAAATTTGTCGGCTATGTGCCGGACAGTTCTTTGCCAAAATTTTATAGCAATGCTGATATGCTGGTTTTACCATCAATAGATAAATCAGAAGCTTTTGGCATAGTGTCATTGGAGGCGATGTCTTCTGGAGTAGCAGTGATTGCTTCAGATTTACCTGGAGTCAGATCAGTGGTTGATAAAAAGCAGACTGGTCTTTTAGTGAAGCCGGGTAATGTAGATAATTTAGCTAAGATGATTAATTTTTTGCTCAGTAATTCGAAACTGGCCACTATTTATGGCAAGGCCGGCCGGGAAAAAGTTTTGGAAAAATATACTTGGGAAAAAATCGGCTATAAGCTGGATAATTTATTTAGGAATGTTAAATAATTCATAAATATACTGCTCGCTGACTAAGTAATCGTTTAGACGCTTCGCGTAAGCACTCTTTGCTTAGTCAGCTCGCAGGAGTATACAAAATTTCTTATTTAATTAGTCTGGTAAATTTTTAACGGGATGAAAATAGGCATTATTTCTAATTTATACCCGCCTTTTATCAGGGGCGGAGCTGAACTGGTAGCGGCTATGCAGGCCGAGGGTTTAAAAAAAGCCTGGCAACATGTTTTTGTTGTTTCTAGTCGTCCAGCCAGCCTTAGAATTTATAAAAAAGTTTTATTCAATACCGGACTCTGGGGCAAAAATAAAGACGAAATAAATGGCGTAGATGTTTATAGTTTTAATCCGGTCAATTTATATTATTATCTTGATGATTATAAATATCCGGTTTTTATCAGATTGCTTTGGCATATTATAGATATTTTTAATATTTTTTCTTATTTTTCAGTTAAAAAAATATTATTGGTGGAAAAGCCAGAGATCATAATTACCCACAATTTGATGGGCATAGGATTTTTAGTGCCAAATTTGATAAGAAAATTAAGAATAAAACATATTCATATTATTCACGATCTGCAATTAGTCACGCCATCGGGGTTGATAGTCAAAAATCAGGAAAATTCATTTAGTCATAAATTTTTTAGAACCATCGGCTATCATAAATTGCTGGCTTGGCTTATGGGTTCACCAGATGTTGTGATTTCCCCGTCAAAATTTTTGTTGGATTTTTATACGGAAAATAAATTTTTTGAACAATCAAAAAAAATTGTTTTAGCCAATCCAATAAGATCGCTTATCAGAATTGACAAAAAACCCACACCAAATTTGGAATTGATTTATTTGGGACAGATTCATAAAGCCAAAGGCATATTGGGGCTAATAAAAAGTTTTCAAAAAATAAAATTGCCTCATATCCGGCTTCATGTTGTCGGGCTTGGTCAGGATTTAAACAAAACTAAAGATTTGGCCAAAACTGACCAGCGTATTATTTTTCATGGCTGGCTGCCTAATGACAAATTAGCGCCACTTTTGTCGCAAATGGATGTGATGGTCGTGCCTTCACTTTGCTATGAAAATTCGCCAACAGTAATTTATGAATCACTCTCAATGGGCATACCAGTTTTGGCGGCCGAAATCGGGGGAGTGGCTGAATTGATTAAAGAGGGAGTAAATGGTTGGATCTTTCCAGCTGGTGATTATGAAACTATGGTCAAAAAAATTGGCAATATTTACGCTCAGCGGGACAAAATAAAGCTAATGGCGGATAATTGTTATCTTTCCGTAGCCGATTCCTTGATGGATAAATATACTCAAAACTTACTAAAAATAATCAATCCTGATGACTAAAGAGAAAAAATATACAATTCTTGTTTTACTTGCCTGCGTATTATTCTTTTTTGTTTATAGTTTTACGGTTTTATCAGTTTACTTGCCACAGTATTTTTCTTCTGCTCATATCATTTTCAATTGGCCTGACGCCAATGCTAATTATTTTTTTGCTGGCCAATACGCCAAATATTCTCAGTTTTATCAGTTTGAAGCGCTTAATTTACTGACCGATAATCTGCTCCATACTAGAAGCATTAATGTCATTGATGGCAATTTAGTGCCCATGACCTTTTTGCCGGCAATTTTAATTTATGGCATATTTTTTAAGATTTTTGGTGGGGCTGGAGTTCTGTTTTTGACGCCATTGCTAGCGGCAATTAGCGGATATTTGCTTTATCGTTTGAGTTTTTATATTTTTAAAGATTTAGATTTAAGTCTGATTACTACGCTATTGTTTTTGTCATTAGCGCCCTGGGTATTTTTTGCCAATGAGGTCATGTTGCCCAGCGTGATGTTTATCTTTCTAGTTTTATTGGGTTGGTATTTTATTGCTAGAAGCTGGCAAAAGGACAAATATAATCTTCGTTTTACTTTTGGTAGTTTATTTTTATCTTTAGCAGTATTTGTCCGGCCAACAGAAATAATTTGGCTGGCGCTGATTTCTTTATTTGTTTTATATCTTAATCGCCAAAAAATAAATTTAAGCAGAATAATTGTCGGCGCTATTTCGTTTTTAGCGATATTATTGATGTTTCTATTTTTAAATAAATTTACTTACGGCAGTTTTTTCTCTTTTGGCTATTTACAATTAGCTTCCGGTTCTTTGGCCTCGGAGATAAGCGTTCAAAAATCTAATAGCTTTTTCGCGCTCATAAAACTTTTACTTTTTCCTTTTGGTTTAAATATAAAATTAATAATTATAAATTTTTATAAATATTTTGTTGATTTGTCTTGGCCACATTTTATTTTTGCAATTGGCGGAATATTTCTACTGCTAAAAAATAAAATGGATTATGTTTGGAAAAAATATTTATTGCTTACGCCCTTTGTTTTTGCTTTAATTTTGCTTTACTATGCTTCTTGGGATTTGGCTGACTCTTTGGTCAAGGAGCTCAATACTATTTCAATTTCTTATGTGCGTTATTTTTTGCCACTTTACATTTGGACATTACCATTAGTAGCTTACTTATTGCTGAAATTATTTTTTGTCAAAAATAAATTAAATCAATTTGCTCTTTATTTAATAGTTTTTGCTTTAATTATTTTTTCACTAAGAGTTGCTTTTTTGACCACGCCGGACGGTCTAATAGAAAATAAAAATACTTTGGAAAATTATGCTTGGCAATTTAAAACAATCTCTAAATTAATTCCTGAGAACGCGATTATCATCAGCGATAGGAGCGACAAAGTTTTTTTTCCGGCATATAGAGTGATAGTTCCTCAGGGCGATTTGTTGCTTTGGCCCAGAGTGGCAAAGATAATTTCTCAGGCGCCAATTTATTATTATACTGACAAATCAGAAGCGGAAATCCAATTTGACCGACAAGTGGCCAATGAGCTAAACTTAGATTTGCTAATCAGAGCTCAAATATGGGATAATTTTAAGCTTTTTGAAGTAAAATATAAGTAATTTATTAATACCCCCACCGTCCTTTGGACATCTCCCCCTAATTTAGGGGGATAAAAAGTGGGGGTATAAAGAATTGATAATAATATAAAAAAATTGGGTGAATTTTATAAATAAGAATAATATATGTCAGACTGTATTTTTTGTAAAATTATAAGTG
>JAUYFP010000106.1 GCA_030690875.1 bacterium
TTTTTATTTTGGCTTCCTGCTCTAAATAATATTTGTTTACCTTAGGAATTATCTTTAACCATTCAATTATTAGGTTTAATACCTCGTTAAATTTTACTTTTGTTTTTTTAAAAAGATTATTGATTTTTATGGCCGTTTCCTCACCTCTTTGCTTAAAAATTATCTGCGTGTTGGCATCCATAGTCAAAAATACCTGATCCATGTCCTGGGCCAAAATAGTTTCTACTCTTTGCAGTCTTAGACCCGAATCATCAACTAAACTTTGACCAGAGTCTAGCGCATCTACTACCAGTGCCTGCGTTTGAGCTGACTGTCCGGCAGAAATTTTCTCCGCTTGCTCAGCGGCATATTCCGGCCGTTTTTCCGGCTGAGGCGCTGATTCTTGGCCTTGTTCAGGTCTAGGTGATCTTTCAAATTGGTTTTTAGGAATTTCTAAATTTTTGATTTCAGGCATAACTACATTATACCAGATTTTTATTTTTTAGGTAAATTTCCAGCCGATGATAAAAATTATCTCGATTATCAATATTGCTAAGATAATATTTTTTATCAAAAATTAAAAACTCAATCGTCGAGCGATGATATTTTTTTATGGCTTTAATATTTTTTAAATACAAGCTTTTTTTATTTTTAAAATCTTTAGGATTCACCGCTTTAAGATAAATTATCCGACTATCAGTTAATAAATACAAATCTTTCTGCGCTAAAAATACTTGAATAATATTGTTTATAATAATCACGACCATTATCAACCACAACCAAAAACCATCTGGGGCGCCTCGCCAGATAGGATATAAAACAAAAAAAGCTATCAGCAATAATAATAAATTCAAATAAAGCCGACTCTTGTTGCTTTTAGATTTAAATATTGAGATTAGCTCTTCCTTATTATCTAAATATTTGCTAAAATCACTCATATATGAAGAAAAAAATTCAAAAAATAGTTTGGAGCATATTTGCTGTATTCATGATCCTATCCATGATTATCTGGACAGTGGCTATGTATTAATTTTGGTCTCTTTTTAAGACTGCTAAATAGGCCTCCTGCGGAATTTCTACTTTACCAACTTGGGCCATTTTTTTCTTGCCCTTTTTTTGTTTGTCCAACAATTTTCTCTTCCTAGTAACATCGCCACCATACAATTTGGCAGTAACATCCTTTCTTAGGGCTGACAAACGCTCACCAGCTATTATTTTACCACCCACGGCCGCTTGTAATTTCAAAACAAACTGCTGGCGGGGCAAAACATCTTTTAATCTTTCTACTATCCTTTTTCCGACCCGATGAGCTTCGTCTTTGTAAACCAAAGAAGTCAGCGCTTCCACTGGCAATTCCGCTACCAAAATATCCACTTTAACTATTTCACAAGACCGATAATCGGAAAAATCATAATTTAGCGACGCATAGCCCGATGATATGCTCTTAATACTGTCATAGAAATCAACCAAAATACTGGCTAGCGGTATATCAAAGCTCAGTATTAAACGATCTTCATCTAAATACTGAGTATTTTTAAAAATACCTTTTTGCGAAATAACATATTCCATTAGTTCACCCATGTATTTTTGCGGGCTGATGATTTCAATATTCATGTATGGCTCGTCTACTCTTTCTATTTTTGATGGATCAGGCATTTCATTCGGCGTAGTCAAAACCATTTTTTCACCATTTCTCAAATATATATTATAAGCAACGGTCGGCGTAGTAACAATCAAACTTAAATTAAATTCTCTTTTTAGTCTTTCCTGAAAAATTTCCAAATGCAGTAAACCTAGAAAACCGCAACGAAAACCAAAACCAAGAGCTTGCGAGCTGGTCGGCTCAAAAATCAGACTAGAATCGCTCAATTTTAATTTTAATATCGCTTCTCTTAATTTATGGTATTCATTCCCCTCTTGAGGAAATATACCAGCATAAACCATTGGCTTTATCTGCTTGTAACCAGTTAGGGCCTTAGTATTTTCATCTAAGCTGACAATAGTGTCTCCGACTTTGGCTTTTTCCAAATCTTTGACGCCAGTTATCAAATAGCCGATTTCACCGTCAGCTAAATTTTTGGCGCTGACCCAATGCGGCTTAAAAAATCCCAAGTCTAATACTTCGGTGGTTTCAGCGCTGGCCACGAATTTTATTTTGTCGCCTTTTTTAATTTGGCCGCCAAAAAATCGTACATAAATAACTACACCCCTATATTCATCATAAGCTGAGTCAAAAATCAAAGCTTGCAAATTTTTTTCTTTACTTTTTGGCGCGGAAACTTTTTCCACTATAGCGTCTAAAATTTTTTCCACTCCCTTACCGGTTTTGGCCGAAGCCAATAGTATTTCTTCTTTTTTACAGCCCAATAAATTAACTATTTCTTGCGAGACTTTTTCCACATCAGCCGCTGGCAAATCAATTTTGTTTATAATAGGAATAATTTCTAGATTTTGCTCTAAAGCTAAATATAAATTAGCCAAAGTCTGAGCTTCCACGCCCTGAGTAGCGTCCACTAAAAGTAAAGCGCCTTCTACGGCCGCCAAAGAACGGGAAACTTCATAAGTAAAATCAACATGCCCCGGAGTATCTATTAAGTTTAAAATTTTGCCTTTCCACTCCATTCGCGCTGGCTGGAGCTTGATAGTTATGCCCCTTTCCCGCTCTAAATCCATCTGGTCAAGCATCTGATTCTTCATTTTTCGCATTTCCACTGTGCCGGTCAATTCCAACATCCGATCAGCCAAAGTTGACTTACCGTGATCAATATGAGCAATAATGCAGAAATTTCTAATATTTTCCATTTCTCAAAAATATCCAAAATTTAATAAGAATCCTTTTTACAATATCTACCTCTTCTAGTCTGAACAATATACTAAGTAATACGTAACTTAGCAAGGCCACTAGACCAGCGCCAAATCCTTGAATGAAAATGCCTAAAAATGTGCGCATATTGACCACCAAGGACAACAAATTAAGCATTGCGTAAGCCACTAGCCCGCAAAGGCAGGAATTGGCCAATATTTTTAGTAGGGAATTAAAAATTTTATTATGATCTATGTCTGGCACTCTTAAACTCAAAATAAAATAAAGCAAGAACATATTGATTATGCTTGATAATGAAAAAGCGATTGCTAAACCTATTACTCCCCAATATTTAGCAAAAATCCAAGAAAAAATTATATTTATAACAATACTAAAAAAACTGACGGCCATAGGAGTTTTAGTGTCTTCGTAAGCATAAAATGATCTGCCTAAAAGCGGAATAAGCCCTTGAGCAAAAATTGACAAAGCAAAAAGTCCTAAGGTTTGGGCAGTGTCATAAGTATTTTGCCAATTAAAAGCGCCAGTTCCCAAAATAATTCTAACTATTTGCGCGCGCAAAACCACCATCAAAACGGATATGGGAATTAAAAGATACAATATCCGCCTAAGACTGATGGAAAAATTATCAGCAAAAAGTTGTTTATTATCCTCGCTAGCCGCTTGGGTAAAGGTAGGAAAAACTGCTACGGCTAGCGAAACCGCAAATAAACTAATCGGCAAACTTTGTAAATTGTTGGCCAAATTAAAGACCGCAATACTACCACTAGCCAAAGTAGAAGCGATCATAGTAGTAATAACCAAATTTATCTGGCTAGCCGCTAGGCCAAAAGTGCGTGGCAACATTAGCTTTAATATGCGTCGCAAGTTTTTATCAAATTTTAAAACTAATTGGTAATGCCAACCGTTTTTGATAATTTCCGGCAACTGAATAAGCAAATGCATAAAAGCGCCTAAGACCACACCCCAAGACAAGCCGACCAAACCAAGTTTAGGATAGAAAAAAACTATCCCAACTATAATACCGATATTATAAAAACTGGCGGCCAAAGAAAAGCTAAAAAACTTTTTCCAAGAATTTAAAACTCCGCCAATAATATTGGAAGCAACAAAAAATAAAATCGCCAAGAGCATTACTCGGCTTAAACTGACAACCATGGACAATTGCCAATCGGAAAAGCCCGGAGTGATCAGAGCCATTAAATTTGGTGTAAAACATATAGCCAAAATTACCAAAGCGCCGATAAAAAGCAAAAAGAAATTTAAAACCGAGTTGGCTAAAATCAAACCCTCTTTTTTGTCTTTAAACCAAACTTTTTGAAACACCGGAATAAAAGCCGAAGTCAAAGCGCCTAAAACTAAAGTATTAAATATCAAATCCGGCAGTCTAAAAGCCGAATAATATATATCTGATAATTCACCAGCGCCAAAATTTGAAGCAATTAATCTTTCTCTTAGTAAGGCAAATATTTTTGACAAAAAAGAAAAAAAGGCAATTATTACTGCGCCTCCGGTAACCGAATTATTTAATTTATACCACAATTTATACCACATTTTCTAATTGGCTAATATAAAGCCAAAATATAAATCTTTATTTAACTCTTGATTATAAGTTACCAACAAATCAGTGATATTCATATTGGAAACATCGCTGGCATTGTTAAATACTACTCGGATATTGGCCGGCAAAAGAACAGAGGAATTAAAAATAGTATTCCTTTGACCTGATTGCGATTGCGCCAATAAGCTGTAATTATTCAAATGCAAATCTTTTTTAACTAGCTTTTGCCACCAGTCATTGGTCAGCGGATCGGCAAAATTCATTTGGAAAGGTAATTTATATTTAAGCATGACGGTTTTTGATTCTCCGGGCCTCAAAGTCAGCCAGCCAGCTAAAACTGTCTTATCCAAACTATCGTATATTTCCACACCTGAACCGCTATCAATCACTTTTTTATTTTCCTCTTTCAAAACATCAGCATCAAATTTAGCGCCCTCATTGTTGTGAAAATAATTGTCCGGTATTTTACTAAATCCTAAACCCTCTATAAATTCCGAGCCCGCTGGTATATAGAATCGCAAATAGCTGACATTGCCGCCATCTATTCCCGCAAAAGGATTATCCACTAAGCCATTGTTTGTCCTAGTTACCCGCACGGTATTGATAATATCACCATTAGCTTGTATTTCCGCCTGATGGTCCACTATTTGAGAAATTTCTAAGTCTGTTTTTCCGCCAGCGATATTGGTATTTATAACAGCCAAATAATCTTTATTGGTTTTGGCCACTGAACCAGCCCAGCCATAGCTGACTATTTGTTTTTGCAAATCTGCATCTGATAAATAAACTTGGATATCTTTATTTGATAAGCTGTCCGCCAATACTCCTACAATATCTGGATATTTATCAGTTGATAATAATTTTTCCAAAACTATCGGCAGTAAATCAGCAATTACTGCTTTGGGCTGATTTAATTCTTTATCATAATTAAGTTCCACTTCTTCTTGCAGAACAGAAAAAACATTATCAGCCGTAATGGTCAATTGATATTCATCTAAAGTAACTGGGCCTATTACCCTTAATAGTTCCTGCAATAAACTGGCATTGATTGATATTACTCCGTCCAAAGATGATCCTCCACCCTCCTGATAAAACCAAACAATTTTTTTAGCAGAAAGTGGAAAATCATACCACCAATTAGCGTCCCAAATATTAAAAAATGGATTTATCAAAGACAGAGCTTCTGGTGATTTAAGAATAGTTTTTTGCCCAGCGGCCAAATCATAAGTTCCACCTCTAGGTATTTCAATATTGCTTATTTTACCTTGATAAACATCAACTAAGGCAATACTGCCGATGAATCCACCAGTGGCTCTGAGCTCATTATTATTTTGAAAAAGCACTAAATATCTTTTTTCTGAATTATGACCCAAGGTGTCCAGTAAAGTGTCAAAAATCTCATTTAAAGTTCGCAGATTTTCCAGAGTAGTTGGCAAATAAACTTGCAGTTGTTCAAAATAAGGACGAATATTTTCAGGTAATAAGCCAAAAGAAGAATTATTTAGCTTTTTATCCGCTTTGGCTAAATAAGGAATAGTGGCTCTAATTTGCTCATTGATAACAAAAATATATTCCGTCGGATTGCCTTTATCTTGAATGGTTTGATTCAAGACTGCGGCAGCTTGAGAAATATCAGTCGCAATCGCCAACATGTCTTGGCTGAGGGAAATTGGCTTGCCTACTATTGGGGCATAAGCAGCCGCTTCCAGCATCCACTGATCATACTGATTCAATACTGCTTGCGCTTCCTGAAAATTTATCAACGCTTCTTCAAAATCACGCTGAGCTAATTGGTAGGAGTTTTCGGAAGCAGAAATCGCTCCTGACTGCAAATTCAAAAATCCTTCTTTGCCAAAACCAAGTAATTTATCCTTACTGATTTGCAATTCATTAACCAAAACTAAACCTCTTATTGGCAATAAAATCATAAAAGCAATTAGAGCAAAGACTAGACTTTTGTTAAAAGCCGAAGTCCAACAAAAGTTAGGAACTTTTATATCCAAATCAAAACTAAATTTAGGATTACTTGACTCTTTTTTTGGCTGATGATTTACAGCGCGTTTATTTTTAAATTTAGTCCAGCTGTTTCTATATTTTTCCAAATTAATAGCTGGCTGCTTGGCTTCTTTTTTGGCCTCAGAGCGCAAATCAAGTATGTGAGCGGATTTTTGGCCAGAAAATGAGTCGGCTTGATTTTTTGGCTCAGCAATAATCTCTTGCTTTTGGATATTCTCCTGAGTATCTTTTTTTATAGTATGAAGAATCTGAGAATAACTTAAATCCTGCCTGATAAGCTTATCCAATTCGGCTAAGGCCTTTTGTTTTTCCTCAGTTCGCAGGCTAAAATCTACGTTTTCGTCAACTAAAAACTGATCTAAGTCGTTTAGCAGATCTCTTTTTAAACTAGCTTGATCAATTTTATTATTTTTTCTAGTTGCCATTAACGATTATTATACCAGATTTTTCATTTAAAACAAAATTTATCCAACACTTTTTTAATATTCTACAACAAGCTTCGATACCATATAAAAAGGCGCTGGATTTATTGATTATAAATTCTCAATGTCTCTTGAGCCATTTTTTCCCAAGAATATTTTTTTATTTGTTGATATCCTTTAGCTATCAACAAATCACGCAAATTTTTATTGGCTATAATATCTTCCATTTTGGTCAGCAAATCATTTTGGTCTTGGGGATCAAAATACAACGCAGAATGCTCTAAAATTTCCGGCAAACATGAGGCCTTACTTGATAAAACCGGCAAACCAT
>JAUYFP010000113.1 GCA_030690875.1 bacterium
GTTTTATACTTAAATATAAGATATGGATTTTTCTTGGATTTATAGCATCAATCATCAATTAGCGACCTTTTTGTTGGCAATGTTGCCAATTTTTGAGCTTAGAGCATCCATACCTATTGCTTTGGAAAATTTTCATTTGCCTGTTTGGCAGGCATTTAGTTTGTCAGTCCTTGGCAATATTATTCCGGCAATTTTGATAATTTATTTTGTCGGTCCGATATCAGAATGGCTGAGCCGTTTTAGAGCACTGAAAAAGTTTTTTACTTGGCTCTTTGAGAGAACTAGAAATAGATTTGACGACAAATATCGCCTCTGGGGCAAAATCGCTTTGATGATATTTGTGGCTATTCCACTGCCTATGACCGGCGCTTGGACTGGAGCTTTGGCAGCTTGGCTCTTTGGCATAGATAAAAAGGGAGCAATTATTTATGTTTCCTTGGGAGTGATAATTGCCGGCATATTGGTTACTTTGATATCTTTGGGAATATTTAAGATTTTTGAATTTTTGTTATGATATGAAAAAATTTAGTAAAATAATAATTGCCAATTGGAAAATGCAAATGGATTCGGAAGAATCAATTGCTTTGGCCGTTAAATTAGTAAAATTATTGGCCAAAAATAATATTGGTAAAAAAGAAATTGTTGTTTGTCCTAGCTTTTTGGCTTTATCAGAAGTAGCTAAAATTTTAAAGCCCAGCCGAATTTCTTTGGGAGCGCAGGACACTTTTTATCAGGAAGAGGGCGCTTTTACCGGTGAAGTTTCGCCAGAAAATTTAAAAGAAATTGGCTGTCAGTATGTCATAGTCGGCCATTCAGAACGCCGAGCTATGGGCGAGACTGACAAGTTAATAAATAAAAAATTTTTGGCAGTTTTGAAAGAAAAAATGTTGCCGATAATTTGCGTCGGGGAAACTCTTGCCGAAAGAAAAAGTGGCCAATCAGAAAAAGTGATTCTTAGGCAAATAAACAAAGCTACATTAGGCATAAGCAAGAATCAAAATTTTATTTTGGCTTACGAGCCGGTTTGGTCTATTTCCACTAGCAATAGCGGTCAAGTAATTAGCGTCTTGGAAGCTAGTAAAATGATATCGCTAATTAAAATAAATTTATCTAAAAAATTTACTAATTTTTCCTTAATTTACGGTGGTAGCGTTGATAAAAAGAGTATAGTAAATTTTGCTAAAATTAAGGGTGTCAAAGGATTTTTAGTTGGCGGAGCCAGCTTAAAAGCTAAATCTTTTGTAGAACTTATCAAAAATTTATGATAGTCCCAATAAAACAAATAATAGCTAAGGCCAAAGAAAAAAAATATGCTGTTGGCGCCTTTAATACTTCCAACTTGGAAATTACTCTGGCAATTGTCAGAGCGGCCGTAGCGGAAAAATCACCAGTGATTATCCAAAGTTCCGAATCGGCCATTAAGTATTCCAACTTGGAAACTTTGTTTAATATGATGACCACTATTGCCAACACTATCGGCAAAAGCGTGCCAATTGCCATTCATCTGGACCATGGGCATGATTTGAATTTGGTAAAACAGTGCATCAACATCGGCTATAATTCGGTGCATATGGACGCCTCTGACAAAGATTTTGCCACCAATGTCCGTTTGAGCAAACAGGCAGTGAAATTGGCTCATAGCAAAAAGATTTGGGTGCAGGCAGAGTTAGGTTCAATTTTAGGCAAAGAGGGCTTAGTAAAATTGGAAACAGGCGAGATAAATATGAAAGATTTAATGACTGATCCATATCAAGCTGAGGATTTTGTGGCTAGAACCGGGATTGATACTTTGGCAATTTCTGTTGGCACTATTCACGGCCAATTCAGAGGCATTGAAAAAGTAGATCAGCGGCGTTTGAAAAAAATCAATTCTTTAGTTAAAATACCCTTAGTTTTACATGGCGGTTCAGGTTTATCTTCAAAAATATTCAAGGAAGCCATAAAAAACGGCGTTTCGGTGATAAATATTGATACTAATTTGCGGGTGGCTTTTAAAAAAGCATTGCTCAGCCAGCTAAAAAAAGAAAGCGATTTGATAGATCCGCGCCAGATTTTGGCTCCTTCCACTGAGGCCATGCAAAAAGAAGTTGTCAAAATGATCAGAATTTTTGGTAGTCGCAATAAAGCTTAAAATATTATGGATATTATACTTATCATTTTAATAGTTTTGTCGCTGGCTTTTATAGCTTGGCTGATTTTTAAAAAATTGCCAAAATTAAAAAATATAAATATTGATAGCTTGCCAGAGACAAAAATGCGCAAGCAAAAAGAAATTATTTTGAAAAATAGGTTGCTTAGAATAAGCCAAGATATTTTATTGAAAGCAAAAGATGCTTCCGGACCATTGCAAAATAAAGCCAAGGATTCCTTACGACAGTATTATCAGAAGTTAAAACAAGCAGAAAAAGATTTGCGTCGCCGTGGACATGAAAAATTGACCAGTGCGGTTGACAAATCACAGACCATAGAACAATTAATCACCGAAGCCAAGCAGGCGATAAATAGTGGAGATTACCAGACAGCGGAAGAAACTTTATTAGATGCTCTCAATATCGATCAATATCATATTGAGGCCTATAAATTATTGGCTGAAGTTTATCGTGGCAAAAAAGAGTATATTCAAGCTAAAGAAACTTTAGAATATCTTTTGAAATTAACTCACAATCAGGACGCGGGCGTTTACTCGTCCTTGGCTGATGTTGCCAAAGAAAGAGGCAATTTAAAACAAGCGGAAGAGGATTATCTCAAATCAATATCCTTGTCTGATGATAATTATCTTTATTTTCTTTCTTTAGCCGAAGTTTATTTGGATTTAGAAGAAAAAGAAAAAGCGCTCAATATAGCCAAAAGAGCTCAGCTTTTATCACCAAACAATCCTAAAATTCTTGACTTTTTGATAAATATCAGTATAATAATGCAAGATAAAGAATTAGCTAATCAGTATTTGGACAGATTACGAGAAGTAAATCCAGACAATAAAAAAATTAGGGAATTTGTGGAGAACATTGATAATTTAGCTTAAAGCATTTATTTTTTACTAGAAACAGTTGATTTTGTATGACTTGTCAGCTGTTAATTTGTTTTTATTGGGTGGATACCCCGCCTATGGCGGGGCAGGCCTCCGCTTAAACTGGGACAGACTGCCACCGCCTTTGGCGGGGTGCCGCCAAAGGCGGTAGGGCATTTAAGAAGTTAGTTAAAAAATAAATATTATTTTGGGTCGGTACCAAAGCGGTCAACTGGGGCAGACTGTAAATCTGCTGGCATACGCCTTCGGGGGTTCGAATCCCTCCCGGCCCACCATTCGACTCGTCGTCGTTTCACTCCTCCTCGCTCATGGTTTCAACTCCTCACTTTGTTCGGAGCTTCAACCATAAATAATACCAAACGAGGCGAATGTCCCGACCTTTCTACCCTGAGCTCGAGGCCGAAGGGG
>JAUYFP010000116.1 GCA_030690875.1 bacterium
GCACTTCCGCTATCGCCGAAGTATTAGCGGCTACTATTGGCCGCTCGGAAACCAAATACTCAACTATTTTACTGGGCGAATTACCAATTTGAGCACCGGCAGAGGGAATACAAAGAATATCAAAGCTGGATATATACTTAACAACCATTCCCCTAGTGGTCCAAGGGATAAATATGACCCTTTTTTCCACACCTAGTTTATTGGCTAATTCTTCCAGCTCTACTGTATTATTATCCCTTTTACCTACACCGACAAAAATATATTGCTCCGGCAAGAGCTGTAAGCTATTGATAATATCTTCAATGCCGTAAGAATCATTATTACCAGTGCGAGAAAGATTACCGCTGTAGCCTAATAATATCTTCTCTGTTGGCAATGACAAACCCACGCGTAATTCTAAAACTTTCTCCTTAATATCCATAAATCTTTCTGGTTCGGCGGCAGAGCAAAAGGATACTATCATTGGCTTATTTAACTTCTGATAATAATCATACAAACCCTGATTAATGACCACTAAACCATTAGAGATTTTGGCTAATCTTTCAGATAAATTTTGGCTAATTTTATTGTGTAATACAGCGTGGATTTCAAAAAAAATAGGTTTTTTTAAAAAATATTTGGCAAAATAAACTGTTGGAAATAAGAATGGATCCCGACAATATATGAGTTGATAATTATTGCGCTCATGAAAAATAAATTTGATTAAAGTAATGTTGGTAAATAAAATTTCTAATTTGCTAGCCAAAAAAAAATTTTTAAGTCTAAAAAAATTAGCCGTAGAGCGTAGAGAAACCACTGAAAAGTGTCGCCTAATGTCCCATTTATCAAAAAAGCGTTGTATATCTTTGGCATTTGTCAAACTGCCATCAACACTAACTAAAGTCAATTTCTGGCTATCATTATTAAGTGCTTCACAAGTCTTGACCGTGTTATAAACATGCGCCCGCGTGGAAAAAAGATTCATTTTGCTAATATAGAGAATTGACTTCATAAAAATAATTTTAAAACAGAAAACTCCCGCTTAATTAAATCCATATTTAATTTATCTGGCAATACTTCCCTTTTAAGAAAAATCTCATGTAACAAATACGCAAATAACAGATCTGGACTAAGTTTTGACTGGTTGTCTATTTTAGCTAAATGCTCAAGCAAATAACGCTTAAATAACGCTAAATTATCATTTTTTAAAATGCGATGCAGGAAATGAAAAACGTCAAAACCAGCTAATCGGATATCGCCAAATCTATCACAATCAAAAATATGCGTGCCTGCCTCATTAATAAACATATTATCCAAAGTGATATCGCCATGCTGAGGCAATAATGCTATTTTAATATCGCTAGATGTTTTTATACTATGTTGGTAGTAATCATAAATATCTAGAATATCTGATTCAAGCAAAGATAAACTAACTAATAAATCTTTTATGTAGAGATCAAAATTTTCTTGATAAGACAAATGATCTTTAGCTAAAAAACTTTGATATTGATTATAACTTTCCAAAATATAAGGCAAATCTGCCTGACTAGGACGCCGGCCAGGACAAGCGCTTTCTATACTATAAGCTATACCGCTGGCATCATTATCTATTAAAAGCGGTACTGGAAACATCTGGACATAAGGGCTATTTTTTATAATCTGATGTAAAGACTGTAATTTAGAAAAACCTTTGGTAATAACAATATTGTCCGCCACCTTACGCACAGTTTTAACGCAAAGCAATGGTTCGACATTATTATGTTTAAAAACCAAAAAAATTACTTTACCATAAGTTCCTAATCCAGAACTAGGCGTGTTTAATTTTAATAAAGCTAAGTTATTAGGAGCTAAATTATACTTATCGCCCAATTTTTCTTTAATAGTTTGTAGCAAATAATCCTTCATTTTTTAATAATAATATTAAAACTAAAAAATAATAAGCGATATAACCACAAAAAAATATCAAATCTAGCTAAAAATTGGATTAATTTTCTCTTTTGACCCCGAGCAGACATCAAATATACAATCAAATACTGGAGAATATTTAAATTACCATATGGCACTACGATGCGGGGAACATTGTAGCCCGGATAAGGCAGAAAAAATTGGATATTTTCCTTTGTAAAACCAGCCTGAGTAATTAATTTTTCATAACCAGAACGAGAATAAGTATAGGTATCATATTTGCCGCGGCCACGTAGCTGGCAGTACCAACTGGCTAAAAATCGAGGCATATAGCCAGTATAACGTAAACCGCTGTGATCAAAACCGCGCAAATAAGATAAAGCCCAACGGTTTTCAATGCCAATATAGAGATAGCCACCCGGTTTAAGCAGGCGCAAGCAGATTTTCAAACTAGCCAGCTGCGCGGCTTGTGGATCCTTAAAAAAATTTGTCTTACCCACCCACTCCAAAACTCCGTTCATTACAATTAGATCAAAACTGGCATCCGCCAATGGCAAATCAAAAAAATCCGCTACCAACAAATCCACATTATTTAATCCTTCTTCTTTCAGGCGTCTTTGTAAAAATTGCATGCGAGATAGAGAAGCATCAAAAGCCACTACTCTTTTTACTACTTTAGCCAAAGGCAAAGTAATGCGACCCATGCCTGCTCCTGTGTCTAAAACCATAAAATTTTTATCCACTGGCACGTTAAAACGCCAATCAGCCCGGCTTTGATCGTCGGTAAAATCCAATTTGCCGGCATAATACCGATTAAATTCCTTCCAACCCTGCTCGTCAATTATTTTTAAGCCCGATAATAAAACTGACTCGGGCGATTTACCCCAGTACTTATCTACACTAAAAAGCGGTATGTTATCTTTAATCTCTAGTGGTTTTTTGATAAAAATGGTATTTTCCATAAATATTAATCATCCGACATAGCCAAGCAAATTAAATTAGGATTTTGCAAGCGTAAGATTAATGGCAAATAACGGACAAAAATATTATGACTACCAGCTTGGTATAAATTGTAGAAACGACAGCGGAAACCCATACGCTCCAAACTATATTCCAAGCTCTCTTTGTCCCATAAAAAATAATGCTTGCCATGTTCCGGCAAATACATTTTAGCTTCATTTCCAAAACCGCGACGATTAGGAACTTCAATTAATATCTTGCCATGTTTATTTAACAGACCTTTCATTTTTTTTATAGCCCCTAAAGGATCTTGTAAATGTTCAAAAAGCTGTTTCATAATAATTAAATCAAACTTGTCAGCAGTTTGAAAATCTTCAATGCTCTGCTGATAAAATTCTATCGTGTCGCTCAAATTATCAGGACGGCGATAAAGATCAATAGCTACTACCTTGGCTAAATTCGGTTTAAATTTAACCAACTCGTCAATAAACTCTCCTAAACCGCAACCAACTTCTAAAACTTTATGCTTGTCTTTTAAAATATTAACAGCTACTTTTAAAAAAGGATTCATAGCACTATAATAATTGTTTAAATATTTGACTGAGATTTTCCGCCATTTGCCGACTACTAAAACAGCTAATTGCTTTTGAACGAGCCGCCTCAGCTAGACGCCCAGCAAGCTTCTGATCGCTCAACATTTTAATTTTAGCCACGATGTCGCCAGCATCATAAAAATTAACCGTTAGTAATTCTTCCTTATCCCGAACATAATCTTCTAAATATTTTTTACGGCTTACAATAATCGGCAGTCCGGAAGACATAGCATCTAATAAAACTGTTTGGCCAGAGCAATCTGAACCGTCTAAATGCTCATCATTATGAGTAATAAGTAGTAGCATTTTAGCAGATTTATATAGTATTTGCAACTCTTTTATCGGTAAGCCAAATATTACTCTAACATTACTAGGGACGCGTAAATCATGAATATTCCACCGGCCACAAACTACCACGAATTTCTCATTAGGCAATTTTTTAGCAACTTCAAAAAGAGTCTTATAATCCCGGCCATTATCCTTTCCTACTACCAAAATATTAGCATTATTTACAAAATCTACTTCTGTCCAAAAATCTTTGTCAACGCCAAGGAGAACAAAAAAAAGCTTATGTTTATCAACCTGATAATTATTAACTAAGTCATCGATCTGAAAATGAGACAGGCACACGATGGCATCAAGCTGATTGATTAAATATTTTATCAGTCGATATTTAAATTTATTTTTTTTATTTCTAAACAAAGTATTGTTCAAGCTAATATTTAGCAAGACATATTTAGTCTTTAATCCAAATATCTTTTTAAAAATAACATTGTAAAGTATGGAAGAACCAAAAACTATATTATAATTTTTAATGAATTTAGTCAGCAAAATATGTTGCCAGACAAAAGGCAATTTTTGAATAAGTTTTTTTGATTTTAATATATCATAGATATCTTTGTACTCGGCCTCAAAACCAAAATCGCTTAAATAATTTAAGCCATAAAAAGGAGTGTCCGGATAATCTTTATGCATTTCTCCTTGATACACATTGCTTCGCTTGCCGGAAAATAAATATAAAATTTTAAAATTGTTCTTCATATTTATTTTATATATTTTTTATAATTCCTATCATTATAGCATTACCGGCGTTATAAGGTCGCCCGTAGCTTTGTTGTAAAGCTTCTTCCTTGTCCACTTCTTGCCATCTGTTATCTTTGGAAATACGCTTCATAAAATATTTTTCTGATAAGTCCAGCTTTTCTTCTTTAATGTATTTATCCAAAAATTGATTATAGCCTATCGGAAGGGTAAAAAAAAGTTTAGCGCCGGGAGCTAAAATATTTTTTAGCTTCCCTATAACCAAAAATATCTTATCCTGATCATTGCTACCGTCGTCTCTGCCAATATGCTCCAAAGTGGAAATGCTAATGATTAAATCGTATTTTTTGTCCGGATGAAAGTCAATAATATCTTTTTGTATAATTCCTTTTTTGTTTTCATATTTATCCAAAATATCTCCGCTGTGCTTCAGGTAATAAGACAAAACATTGCCCAACTCCAAAATGTTTTTCCCCTCGTATCTGCCAATTATATCTTGGGCAATAGCTATTTCCACACACCGCTCGTTGCGATGACTGAAATTATAAAGATGATAAAAATATCTATATTTCTTCCCTTGAAAAATAAAAAAACGATTTAAATTTAAATATTTAAAATAAAAATAACCCAGATATCTTGATAGATAATTATAAAAAATATTAAAAGAAGAGCGCAAAAAAGTTAAAGGTGATTTTTTAAAAAATCGTCTTAACTTATTCCCCAATTTCTGTTGCAAATATCTGTCACCCATAAAATTATTTTTTGACTTCCATAACCAAAGTCAAGCCGGAAATAAAAAATATTTTTTGTATTTTAGAAATAAACTTCGGACTTAATTTAAAAATTCTGATTAATTTGCCCAAACCGGTAAAACAACGAAAATCCTCATAAATTTTTATTTCCTTAAAACCAGCGTCCAGAGCCAGTCTTTCTAAACTTATCCTAGTTAAAGGGCGAACATGAGTGTAATCATCCCAAAAAAACTTGTTTAGTGCATAAGGACAATTAGGCGTTAAAATAACTGCCTGGCCCCCTGATTTTAAAATACGATGAACATGTCTCATAAAATACAGAGGATTGGCTAAATGTTCAATTAATTGTTTGGCGTAAACCGCGCTATAATGAGCTTCCGCTAAACTATCTAACTCTTTAACAACATCTAATTTTTTAACTTTAAATCCTCTTTGCCGACAAATTTGCAATGAATCTTCATCATATTCTATCCCCTCAATAATATCCGGATGAGTGGCAATAAAATTTCCGGTGGCGCAACCCATATCCAAAATCGGACCTGAATTATTTTTAAACCACCGATCAAAATAATAAGACTCAAACCAAGTATTAGTTTTTTCCTTATACTGAACTTTTGAATAGTAACTCATATATTTTTGTATATTTTTTAATAATAATTGACCAGTCGAGGCTTTTGGCAAACTCAACTGACTTATTTTTAAAACTATTTTTTAATTGAACATCGTCTAAAATCAACATCATTTTTTGAGTCGCCTGTTTTGTATCCTGAGGACTGACCAAAAAACCATTTTGACCATCTAACATAGCGTCAATGGCTCCGCTCTCCAAAGCGCCAATAAGTGGCAAGCCAAAAGCGGCCGCTTCCACAAATACTAAACCAAAACCCTCAATATCATAATCTACATTTTGTGGCAACAAAATAAATAATTCCGCATTTTTATAAAAAGAAACTAGTTCCTGATCACTAACATTTTCTTTAAAAATAACTTTATCAATTAAATTTAACTCTTTAATTAGACCCAACAACTTTCTATAATACTGCCCACGGCCGGAGCCAATAATGATATATTTTAAATCTAGATATTTTGA
>JAUYFP010000019.1 GCA_030690875.1 bacterium
TTTTGTCGGACATGCTTTATCATTCCAAATTTGACAAAGAAGAAATTGACAGGGAACGGGGAGTTATTATTGAGGAAATAAACATGTATGAAGATAATCCGATAATGTATATTGAAGATGTTTTTGAGGAAGTTATTTTTCAAAATACCGATTTAGGCAGGTCAATTGCCGGCCCAAGAGTGAATATCTCTACTATTAGTCGTAGTGTTTTGCACAATTATTATAAAAATAATTATTACAATGGCAACGCCATAATAGGCATTGCCGGTAAGTTTGAGGAAAAAAAAGCTTTGGCTTTGATAAATAAATTATTTCCCCTAGCCAAAAAGCAAAAACGCTTGCGATATAAAACCATCGGCCCTTTAAAACAAAACAAAATTGCAGTAAGTATTATTAAGCGCGATTTGGAGCAAGTACAGCTCATGCTTGGTTTTCGGTCGCCAGACATAAAAGATAAGCAATTTTTAAGCTCCCAGCTTCTGGCCAATATTTTAGGTGGCAGTATGAGCTCGCGATTATTTTTAAGCATTCGCGAGCGAAAAGGTTTATGTTATTTTATTCGCGCTGGCATTAATGCTTATCAGGATCATAGCGCTTTCTATATTAGAAGCGGTCTTAATAAGCTCAAAATTTATGAAGCGCTTAGCGCCATTAAAGAGGAAGTGGAAAAAGTCAGATTGCAGGGAGTTAGCGCGCTTGAATTTAGCCAAGCCAAAGAAAATATGCGTGGCCGTTTAATTCTCAAAATGGAGGAAGCCAGCAATAATTTGAGTTTTCTGCTATCCCAAGAAGTTGCCGACCAAAAGATAAAGGATTTTGCTGATAAGCTAAAAGAGTTGGATAAAATAAGTTTAAAACAAATAAATGCTTTGGCCGAGAATTTGATTGATTGGTCAAAATGCAGTCTCAGCATCATCGGACCTTTTACTAATAAAAATAAATTTATTAATATTTTAAAGAAATAAATATAAAATTATGGCGAAACAAAACATTTCAATTTCCACAGACACCATAGTCCGGACTATTTTGATTTTAATGTTTGTTGGTTTTCTTTTTTTAATCAAAGATGTCTTGGCTTTATTTTTTGTGGCAATTATTCTTTCGTCCGCCTTTGATCCTTTGATTGATTGGTTGGAAGAAAAAAAATGGCCGCGAGCTTTGAGTATTATTTGTGTTTATATTGTTTTTTTGACGATTGTCGGTGGCGCGATTTATTTGCTCACCGGCCCGATTGTCGCTCAAATAAAGGATATGTCTCGAGCTTTTCCTGATTTTTATCACAAAGTAAATGACGCCATTAGTCATTTGAGAAATACTAATACCAGCGATTTAGCTCAACAAACAATTAGCACTAGCTTTTCCGATATTACCAAGGGAGTAACTCAGGCCACCAGCGGAATTTTTAACGCCTTAACTTCGATTTTTGGTGGTGTGATTAGCTTTTTTATGGTTTTGGTTCTTACTTTTTATTTGACGGTGGACGAAGAAAGTATGAAGCGTTTTATAAAAAGCATAACGCCAGTTAATCAACAGAGCTATGTATCACAACTAATTGCTTCTATGCAGACGCGTATGGGTTATTGGTTGCGCGGTCAATTAGTGCTATCGTTAATTGTTTTTGCTCTGGTTTATTTGGGACTAAGCATTTTAGGTATAAAATATGCTTTGATTTTGGCCTTAGTAGCTGGAATATTTGAAGTGGTGCCTTTTATTGGTCCTTGGATTTCAGCAATTCCCGGCGTATTTTTTGCTTTTGCTCAGTCTCCGGGCAAGGCCATTGTCGTGGCTATATTGTATTTTGCTATTCAGCAAATAGAAAACAATTTGATTGTGCCAAAAGTTATGGGCAAAAGCACTGGCCTTAATCCGCTGGTGGTAATATTGGCAATACTGACGGGCGCTCGTTTAGGTGGAGTTCTAGGCGCTCTTTTGGCGGTTCCCGTAACCTTAGCCGTTGCTGTATATGTGGAAAGTTTGCAAAGTCAAAAAAGTGAGCGAGATAATAAATTATCAAAGTAGCAATTAATTTTTAATTATAGTAAATGCTCTATATAGTTTCTACTCCTATTGGTAATCTGTCCGATATTACGCTGAGAGCTTTGGAAATACTCAAGCAAGCGGATCTTGTTTTGGCTGAGGATACCAGAGTGACCAAAAAACTTTTTAATCACTATGACATAAATACTAGACTAATATCTTGGCATCAGCACAGCGAGCTGAAAGACTTTGCTAAAATAAAAGATTATTTTGCTGGCAATAAAGAGGTGGCTTTGGTGACCGACGCTGGTACGCCGGGCATATCTGATCCGGGAGGAAAATTGATAGAATTTGTTCTTAAAGAATTTCCGGCCGTAAAAATAGTGCCTATTCCCGGACCTTCGGCTTTAACGGCTATGGTAGCTATTGCCGGCGTGGCTATGGATAAGTTTTTATTTTTGGGATATTTACCGCATAAAAAGGGCCGTGAGACTTTAATTAGAGAAATCAAGGCCAGTAAAATACCAGTAATATTTTTTGAATCAGTTCACCGGATAGAAAAAGCGCTTGGCCAGTTAGCGGATTGTGATAAAAAATTGATAGTTGGCCGTGAGCTCACTAAAACATTTGAAACAATCTATCGCGGTCAGGCCAAAGATATCTTAGTGGAATTGCAAGCAGATAAAACCAAAATCAAAGGTGAGTTTGTAGTTTTAGTTAATAAATAATTATGTTTACAAAAAAAGACTTAGATCGTTTTGAAAGGTTTATTATAAGTCAGACAGCTATATTAATAAGAGATAATAAATGTTTGATTCTTAAAGTGGCTGATCGTCAAGAACCAATGTGGGTTTTACCGGGAGGTCGTTTGGATAAAGGAGAATTTAAAGAATCAGCTTTTGCTCGGGAGTTAAAGGAAGAATTAGGATTTGAAAATGTAAAAGTTTTAGGAGTAGTTGATTATGATATTTGGTATCATGATATACCAAAATTAGGGATTAAAAATTGGCCAGTTTGCGCAATTGTTAATTTAATAGAAGATAGTAGTCAAGAAATAAAATTAAGTTCCGAACACAGTGAAATTGCTTGGGTATCAGAAGATGATTTAGAAAAATACAATTTTATTTGGCCTAAAGCTAAACGAATGATTAAAAATGCTTTTGCTTATTATAAATTATTAAATAAATAATATGCTAATGAAAAAACATTTGGGTACAATTACCATTTTACTCAAAGACCGGCAAAATTACGCGGTAAAAACTCAGGAACTTTTTACTGAGTATGGCCATATTATCCTAGGTAGAATGGGCATCAATGTCAGCCGGACTTGTGTTAAAAACTGCACCGGGCTTATTAGCTTGGTAGTGGAAGGCACAGCTAAAGACATTTCTGATTTAAGCAGAAAGCTCAATAAATTATATGGTGTAGTAGCCAAAAAAACTATTATTACTGACTAAATGAAAAAGCCAGATAAATTCTATATCACCACGCCTATTTATTATGTCAATGATAAACCGCACATCGGTCATGCCTACACGACAATAGTGGCTGATGTCTTGGCTCGTTTTTATCGTCAGGAAATTGGCGACAAAAATGTTTTTTTCTTGACCGGCACGGATGAACATGGCGTCAAAGTGGCGGAGTCGGCCGCAAAAAGCAGCATTAGTCCGCAAGAATTTACCGATAGAGTTAGTCAAGAATTCAAAGACGCTTGGCAGAATTTAGATATCAGCTACAATCATTTTATCAGAACAACCGATAAAGAGCACCAGAAAATTGTCGTTGATATTTTGAAAAAATTAAAAGACAAAGGCGTGCTGTATGAGGGCGATTATCAGGGCTTGTATTGCGTTGGCTGTGAAAAATTTATTTTGGAAAGTGAATTGGTTGAGGGCAAATGTCCGGATCACAACAAAGTGCCGGAAAAACTGACGGAAAAAAATTGGTTTTTTTCTTTACAGAAATTTTTGCCAAAAATAAAAGAGGCGATTGAGTCTGGCGAATTGTTAGTTTATCCGGAGTCCAGAAAAAAAGAAGTTTTAGGGCTTATTAGCAAGCAGGCCTTACCGGATTTTTCAGTGTCTCGGTCAAACAAAGCAGTTACTTGGGGCATTGACTTGCCTTGGGATAATTCGCAAAAAGTTTATGTCTGGATAGATGCTTTGTGTAATTACATTACGGCCTTGGCTTATCCCAAGGGAAAAGATTTCAAAAAGTTTTGGCCAGCTGATGCTCAATTTTTGGGTTTAGAAATTTTGAAATTTCACGCGGTCTATTGGCCGGCAATATTGCTGGCTCTAGATCTGCCTTTGCCAAAATTATACATTCACGGATTTTTTAGTATTGACGGCAAAAAAATGAGCAAAACTTTGGGTAATGTGATTGACCCAAATAAATTAGTAGCCGAATACGGCTCGGATGTTGCCAAATATCTTATCTTATCCCAATTTTCTTTTGGCGCCGAGTCCGATATCAAAGTGGAAGATTTTCCAGTAAAATATAATGCCGACTTGGTAAATGGCTTGGGTAATTTGATAAATCGTGTTACCAATATGGTAGAAAAATATTTTGCCGGCCAAATAAAAATTGATTTCAAAAATACCAAGCTCGGTCAAGAGGAAATAAGACAGCTTCATTTTCGCGAGTCGCTTTTGACTATTTGGCAGGTCATTCAAAAAGATAATTTGCTGATAGATCAGGAAAAACCTTGGGAATTGGCCAAAGACGAGCAAAACAAGCCAAAACTTGAAGCCCTATTGAAAGAACTGGTCTTTGACTTGTATAATATAGCTGTGGCTCTCAAACCATTTATGCCCCAAAAATCACAGGAGATTATTGATGTAATAACTGCCAAAAAAATAATCAAACCACAGTCGCCGATATTTCCGCGTTTAAATAAATAAGCCCCGCGCCTTTTTAAAATATGGTCGGGCTAAAATAATTAATAAATCCGCGTCTTTGAAAAAGCTGCGGAGTAAAAATAAAAAAGATGAATGTATACGACATTATTTTAATCGCTATTTTGTTTTTCTTCACCTGGAAAGGTTTTCGCACTGGACTAGTTGGAGCAATTGGCGGATTTTTTGGCATAATCTTTGGTATCTGGGCTGGCAGTCATTACATGCAAGCCACTGGCGCTTGGATAATGCGAGTGGCTGATTTTGATAATGTGTATTTGGCTAACATTTTGGGACTCTTGGGAATATTTATTGCCGTCAATGTGGCCATTGGCATCATTGTCTCGCTTATCAATAGTGTTTTCCATATTATTCCCTTTATTGATTTGATAAATAAATTAATGGGCTCGGTGGTCGGACTTATCGGCGGAGTAGTGGCGATATCAGCTTTGGTTTATCTGATGGCTCTTCTACCAATTAGTGATACTATTTCCAATATGATTATCAATTCCCAAATCGCCAATTGGGCAGTGGATATTGCTATTATTATTAAGCCATTTATTCCCGAGGCTATAAAAAATCTAAAATCTATTTTGTAATATGTTGGTTGATTCACACGCTCATTTAAATTTTAAAGCCTACAACGATGACCTGTCAGATGTGATAGGTCGTTGTCGTCAATCAGGTCTGAAAGTCATCAATGTCGGCGCGGCTTATGAGAGCAGTCAAAAAGCTGTTGCTTTGGCTCTGGCGGAAAATGATTTTTACGCTTCCATTGGTCTTCACCCAGTGCATGCTTATGATGAAGAATTTAAAACAGATGATTATCAAACTTTAATTGATAGCGCTAAAGGGAAAGTAGTAGCTATCGGGGAGACAGGATTGGATTATTGGCATCTTAATGAGTATTTGGAAAAAGGGGCAAAATCAATTGATGAAGTCAAAGAAAAACAGGAAAAGCTTTTCAGGCAACAGATTAAATTAGCCAAGGATAATAATTTGCCTTTAATAATTCATACCCGTAAAAGTGATGAACATCCCGATGCTTATGATGATCTGTTTGATATATTAAAAAATGAGAATATGAATAAGGGCGTAGTTCATTGCTATGTTGGTGATATGGAAAGAGCCAAAAAATTTGTTAAGGCGGGATTTTATTTAGGATTTACTGGTATAGTTACTTTTGAGAAGAAGTCAGAGTACCTTCAGGAGATAGCCAAGTGGATTCCTGTAGATAAGTTGCTTATTGAGACAGATTGCCCTTGGTTGACTCCTGTGCCACACAGAGCTAAACGCAATGAGCCGATTTATGTCCGCTATGTGGCGGAAAAAATAGCCGAGATAAAAGGTATACCAGTCGATGAAGTAATAGAAATCAGTGGCAACAATGCGATTAAATTATTTAATTTAAAATAGAAAGTTGACCTTAAAGTAAACTTATGTTAAACTTAAGGTAAACTTACAGCGTAAACATTAATAGTAATATTATGAGTATTATCGGGCTTAAAGATCTACGTCAAAATATGGATACTTATATTAGACGTATAAAAAAAGGGGATTCTTTTATTGTAGTAAAAAAATCACAACCGGTTTTCAAAATCACTCCTCTAGAGCAGGAAGAAAACTGGGAGACAGTAGTTGATTTTACCAAAATAAAAAAAGGCGGAGTTGATATCGATGAGGTGTTAAAATATCTATAAGCACTATGAATAAGATTCAGAAAGCTTTGCAGAAATTCGGCGAATCCGAAAGAATTGCTCTTAAAAAAATTATAGTACAGATTAAGAGCGGTAATTTTTCTAATTTAGACATAAAAAAATTGAAAGGACATAATAATGTTTTTAGGGTAAGGAAGGGTAAGTTTAGAGTGGTATTTAGCACTGATAATGGTAAGACAACATTGATAGCTATTGGTCGGCGCAACGACACTACTTATAATTTTTAAATTAATTTCATGCAATATCTAAATACAATTTTAATACTCATTGGCTTTGGAATTATTTTGTGGTTTTTATTTAAAAAGCCAGCGCCGGTTGAAAAAGACGACAAGGCAATGTTGATGTTGCAACAGCAAATAAACGAGCTGACTCGCCACTTGGGAGAAAAAATTGACAACACTACCCAACATTCAGCCAAAATGCTCCAAGCTCAATTTATGGAAACCAGTCGCATTTCCAAAGACATGACGGAAAAATTATTGAAGTTGGAAGAGACTAATAAGCAGGTGGTTGGCTTTACTGATCAGTTACAAAATTTGGAAAAAGTATTGACCAATGCCAAAACCAGGGGCAATCTGGGTGAGGCCAGTTTGGAATTGATATTATCAAATATTTTGCCACCGCAGAGCTATGAAATGCAGTATCATTTTAAAAACGGCGAAGCCGTGGACGCGGTAGTAAAAATAAAAGACAAAATTTTACCGATTGACGCTAAATTTTCTTTGGAAAACTACCGCCGCATAATCAGTGAAAATGACGCGGATAAAAAAGCAGTTTTGGAAAAAGATTTTAAAAATGATTTGAAAAAAAGAATTGACGAAACCAGCAAATATATCCGGCCCAGCGAGGATACTTTGGATTTTGCTTTTATGTTTATTCCAGCCGAAGGCATATATTATGATTTGCTTATCAATGAAGTTGGCGCGGTCAAAGTAAATACCAGAAGCTTAATTGACTATGCTTTTAATGAGAAAAAAGTAATTATTGTTTCACCAACTACTTTTGCCGCTTATTTGCAGACAGTTTTACAAGGACTAAGAGCTTTGCAAATTGAAGAGTCGGCCAAGGAAATCAGAAAAAACGTAGAACTACTTCAAAAGCATTTATTGGTTTATGGCGATTATCACAAGAAATTGGGTAGCCAGCTCTCAACTGTGGCTAATACCTATAATTTTTCCAATAAAGAGTTTAATAAAATAGACAAAGATATTCTCAAAATCAGCGGTAAAACCGGCAATTTTGAGCTGGAAGATGTGGAAAAACCAAGGTTAGAGTAATAATAAAATGCATTGACCCCGCACAAATCTCCCCTTCGACAGGCTCAGGGTCGATTTTGCAGGGCATGTTTTTTAGTGGAATATAATTATAATTTTTGGTATTGACTTTTTGCTATTTTAGCTATATAATATAGCCGCTTTTCGTTTATTAATAAGCTTATGGGTAAAGTCCAAAAAGACAATAAAAATCAGGCCGATAAGGAATGGCTGAGAAGGGCGCTGATGATATTTTCGGAAACTACTGGCTGGATTGCCTTTCCGATTGTTGGCGCTTTGTTTTTGGGTCGCTATTTAGATGAAAAACAGGGTACTGAACCATTATATTTTTTAAGTATTACTGCTTTGGCCTTCATAATTTCTTCAATAGGAATTGGCATGACCGGAGTAAAATATTTGAAGCAAATTGAAAAGGCCGAAGGTCTCGTGCGACCCGTGGTGAGCGCAGTCGAACCAAGCCGAGAGAAAGATTTAAAGAAAAAGAAAGACAATGAGTTTAGAGACAGCAAACAACAATCAAAATAATATAAAAGATACTTCGCTTATAGCTGAGGAAATTTTAGGCGAAGACACACATCAAGAAGCGGACGAACACGAGCATACTTTATTTGCCGAAACTATTTTTCAAGTTGGTGATTTTCCAATCACCAATTCATTGCTGACATCCTGGGTGGCAGTTTTTTTGATTATTGTTTTAGCTTTTGTTATCCGTGTTAAACAAAGCAAAGTGCCTTCCAGATTCCAGAGTCTTATCGAAACCGTAATTGAAGGCGCCTTAGGCATGATGGACATGGTGACCAACGACCGGAAAAAAAGCGTCAGAATTTTTCCTATTATTT
>JAUYFP010000022.1 GCA_030690875.1 bacterium
AATTTTTCCTATTATTTTTTCTATTTTTATTTTTATTTTAATAAATAATTGGTTAGGGCTTTTTCCGGGTATTGGTTCTATCACTTATAATGGCACAGCCATGTTTCGTGGTGGCACAGCGGATTTGAATACTACTCTGGCTTTGGGTTTATTTGGAGTGTTAGCCGCTAATATTTTTGGTATTATTGTCGTTGGTGGCTGGAATTGGTTTAATAAATTTGTTAATTTAAAAACCCTGATGGATATTCCTAGGAATATTGTTAAAGACCCAACAGTGGTTTTGATTAATCCGATAAACTTTTTTGTCGGCTTAGTTGAGATCATTTCTGAAATTGCCAAAGTTGCCTCGCTATCATTTAGGTTGTTCGGCAATGTTTTCGCCGGTGAGGTGCTGATTGCTTCTATTTCCGCTATGTTTGCTTTTGGCGTGCCTTTGCCGTTTATGTTTTTAGAAATAATTGTTGGCATTATTCAAGCTTTGATTTTTGCCGTGTTGACCTTGGTGTATTTCACCATTGCTTCAACCGAGCATGAGCATTAAGTTTATAAAATAATTAATATAGATAAAATAGGCGACATAAAAAATAATACCCGTCTCGACGAGGCGAGCCGAGGCGGAAACAAAGATCGACCTATTATTATCACCCTCCTTCGCCCCTTGGGCTTCGGACGGGTAAAGAAAGGAAACAACAATATGGATTTAACTTTACTGGCTAAGGCCATTGCCATCGCTGTTGGTGGTTTTGCTCCCGCTCTAGCTATTGGCAAAATCGGCGCCAAGGCCATGGAATCAATTGGACGCAATCCAGAATCAACCAGCAAAATTCTCGTGCCAATGCTTTTAGTTTCAGCTTTTGCCGAGGCCATTGCTATTTACGCTTTGATTATTGCTTTTTCAATCAAATAACCCCGCATAGCGGGATCTTGTCCGCGAGATTTTGATTGCTTTCTCTGGCCTGAATTATTTCAAGCCAGGAATAAGTAATTAATCTCTCGATAAACTCGAGATATAAAAATATGGAAATTTTAGAATTATTCGGAGTCAATTGGAAATTAATGCTAGCTCAGCTTATAAATTTTGCTATTGTGGTGGTAATTTTGTGGTTTTTCGCTCTAAAGCCACTGACTCGCACTATGCAAAAAAGAAGTGATGAAATCCAGCAAGGTTTGTCCGATGCTCAAACGGCGGCTGAAAAACTGACTAAGGTGGAAACAGACGTCAAAGCTAAGCTTATGGAAGCCAAAGCTGAGGCCGCCAAAATTTTGGAAGCCGCGAGATTACAAGCTGACGAGTCCAGACAATCCGGCGTGGTCAAAACCAAAGCCGAAGTTGAAGAAATTATCAAAAAGGCCAAAACCCAAATTGCCGGTGAAAAAGACAATATGGTTTCGGAAGTAAAATCAGAAATTGCCGGCATGGTAGTTATTGCTTTGGAAAAGATACTCAGTGGTGGGTTATCAAAAGATTTGGACAAAAAATATATTGACAAAGTTTTAAAGGAGATTAAATAAGTATGGTTAATTTCTAATGGGATGAATCCCGTTAGAAATTCACAGAAGATTAAATATTTATATAAATAGTATAAATAACTGGTAGAGTATGAAAATAGTAAACAAAATAATTTTTTCTTTAACTTAAATAATAAGTATGGTTAATTTCTAAGGGGATGAAAGGTAAAGATACTGCTAAAATTTTAGCCAAAGCCGTTTATACTGCGCTTTTCGGCAAAGACAAAAAACAGTCTGATTTTGTAGTAGCTAATTTTTTGAGCTACCTCCGCCAGCATAGACTGGAAAAAATGATTCCTAAGATTTTGAAAGAATTGGAAAATATTTATTTTTCCGAACATCAGATAATTAGCGCTAGTATTTATAGCAAAGAAAAGTTGGATGAAAAACAGGTCAAAAACATTGTCAAACGCATTGAAGAAAAAACAAATAAAAAAGTAATCAGTCAAGAAGAAATTGATGAGAGTCTAATTGGCGGAGCAGTAGTGAAATATGGCAACATGGTCATTGATCTGTCAATAAAAAGTCAGTTAAATAAATTAGCTAAGCAATTATCCAATTAAAAATTTATACAATTAACCTATTATCAAGATGTCATACGATTATTTAGTAAAAAGTTTAAAGAAGCAGCTAGAAGATTTTCAAGTTGACCTCAAAGAAGAATCAATCGGCGAAGTCATTGAAGTGGGCGACGGTATTGCCAAAATTTCTGGACTAGGCGACGCCATGTCTTCGGAGATGCTTGAATTTGAAACTGCCAAAGGTCAAAAGATTTATGGAGTAGTTTTAAACTTGGAAGAATACTCAGTCGGCGCTATTATTTTTGGTGAATTCGGCAATTTGAAAGAAGGCGACAAAGTCAGACGCACTAAGCGCATTTTGGAAGTGCCGGTGGGTGAATCTTTGATTGGACGTGTGGTCAGCCCATTGGGTGAGGCGCTTGACGGCAAGGGTGAGATAAAAACCAAAGAGCATTATCCGGTAGAAAAAATTGCTCCGGGCGTCATTACTCGTCAGTCAGTCAGACAGCCGCTGGAAACCGGTATTAAAGTTATTGATTCTATTATTCCTATTGGTAAGGGACAACGCGAATTGATTATTGGCGATCGTCAGACAGGTAAAACCGCTATTGCTATTGATACTATTATCAATCAAAAAGGCAAAGACGTAATTTGTATTTATGTGGCTATTGGTCAAAAAGAATCTAAGATTGCCAAAATTTTAGGTAAACTAGAAGAGACCGGCGCTATGGGACACACTATTATAGTGCTAGCCGGCGCATCACAATCGGCTTCATTGTCTTATATTGCACCATACGCTGGTGTGGCCATGGGAGAATATTTTATGGATAAAGGTAAGGATGTTTTGGTTATTTATGATGATTTGTCCAAGCACGCTGTGGCTTACCGCCAAATATCATTACTTTTGAAGCGTCCGCCTGGACGTGAGGCTTATCCGGGCGATGTGTTTTATTTGCATTCCCGATTGCTAGAACGCGCGGCTAAGATGAGTGATAAAATGGGTGGCGGATCATTAACTGCTTTGCCGATTATCGAAACTCAGGCTGGTGATATTTCCGCCTACATTCCCACCAATGTGATTTCTATTACTGACGGACAGATTTTTTTGGAAACAGATTTGTTTTATAAAGGTATCAGACCAGCGCTAAATGCCGGACTTTCAGTTTCCCGTGTTGGAAGCGCCGCTCAGATAAAAGCAATGAAAAAAGTGGCCGGTAAGCTAAAACTTGATTTGGCTCAGTTTAGAGAGCTGGAAGCTTTTGCTCAATTTGGTAGTGATTTGGATGAGGCCACTAAACAGCAATTGGATAGAGGTGTTCGTGTGACGGAAATTTTAAAGCAAGGACAATACAATCCAATTTCTCAGCCAAAGCAGGTGGCGATTATTTATGCTGCCGCCAATGGTCATTTGGACAAGGTGCCGGTAAAAAATCTGGCGAGTTTTGAAATCAAGCTTTTCGCCAAATTGGACAACGAAGGTAAAGATATAATGGAAGCAATTGCCAAGACCGGACAGTTGGAAGAAAGCGCTGAAAATAAATTAAAAGCTTTAATTATCGAATTAGTAGAGATGGAAGAAAAAGTCGGTGATAGTAAAGAGAGTAAATAATAGCGTTTATCATCTTTTATGGCTCAGGCAACACGAGACATCCAACGCAGAATAAAATCTGTAAAAAATACCAAAAAAATTACCAAGGCAATGGAGCTGGTAGCAGCTTCCAAAATGAGAAAAGCCGTGGCTCGTGTTTTGGCGTCCCGCGCTTATTCTGATTTGACTTGGGCCACCGTCCTTCATCTTTGCCAAAAGCTTGATACCAGTCGCCATCCTTTTTTTAGGCCTGATAAAGACGCTAAAAATATTGCGATTATTCTTATTAGTTCCAATCGTGGTTTGTGCGGAAGTTTTAATGTTAATTTAGTAAAAAAAGTTGTTGATTCTATCAGGGTTCACCATCCAAATTCCAAAATAACAGATATTGTTAGTTGCGGTACCAAGGGTCGCGATGAAGCTCGTCGCCATCGGTTAAATTTAATAGCTGATTTTCCCAAAGATGATATTACCATTAGCACTGAGGCCATTAGACCAATCAGCCATTTAATAACTCGTGAGTTTTTGGCTGGAAAATATGATAAAGTTTTTGTGGCCTTTACTGATTTTCAATCAGCTATTTCTCAGGTGCCTCATGTCCAACAATTATTGCCGATAGTGCCAAAAATAGATGAAAGACTGGGTCACATTATTCATGAAAAAAATAAAAGCGAAGAAATAAATGTTGATAGTTTTGCCGACTTTCTATTTGAACCAAGCACCAGAGCTTTACTTGATGCTTTTTTGCCTCGTTTGCTTGAAGTTCAGATTTATCAGACAGTTTTGGAATCAGAAGCGTCTGAGCATTCCGCTCGTATGTTTGCCATGAGAAATGCCTCTGACGCGGCCGCTGATATGATTAATGAATTAACCTTGGCCTATAATCAGGCCAGACAGGCTGGTATTACTTCGGAAATTGCTGAGATTGCTAGCGGTAGCGCGGCAGTTGAAGCCGGTTAGCAGTTTATAAATTACTTAGAAGATTAAATTAGATAAAATAATGATATGAAAAATCTTGGAATCATAAAACAAATTATCGGCGTGGTCGTAGATGTCTTCTTTGAAGCTGATTTGCCAGAGATAAATGACGCTTTGGAACTCAAATTGGGTGGCAAAATATTGACGCTGGAAGTGCAAAAGCACTTAGGTGATCATATGGTCAGAACAGTAGCCATGAGTTCTACTGATGGTTTGGCTCGTGGTCAAGAAGTTACTAATACCAAAAAGCCGATTGCCGTGCCAGTTGGTAAACAAACTCTAGGACGAATGTTTGATGTTTTGGGTCACGCTATTGATGGCCAGCCAGATTTAGAGACCAAAGAAACTTGGCCAATTCACCGATCAGCTCCAAAGTTTACTGAGCAAACCACCAAGACCGAAGTTTTTGAAACAGGCATAAAAGTTATTGACCTTATTTGTCCCTTTACCAAAGGTGGCAAAGTCGGATTATTTGGCGGTGCGGGCGTAGGTAAGACTGTGGTTATCCAGGAGCTTATTCGTAACATTGCCCAAGAGCACGGCGGATTTTCTGTATTTTCCGGAGTAGGAGAGCGAACTCGCGAAGGAAATGATTTGTATTATGAAATGAAAGAGTCGGGCGTACTCAAAAATACTACTTTGGTATTTGGTCAGATGAATGAACCACCGGGATCAAGACTAAGAGTTGGATTGACTGCTTTGACAATGGCTGAATATTTTAGAGATGTTGAAGGCAAAGATGTTTTATTGTTTATAGATAATATTTTCCGTTTTACTCAGGCCGGTTCGGAAGTATCAGCCCTATTGGGTCGTATGCCTTCAGCTGTCGGTTATCAGCCAACATTGGCTACTGAGATGGGTGAGCTTCAAGAGCGTATTACTTCTACCACCAAGGGCTCTATTACTTCGGTTCAGGCGGTTTATGTGCCAGCTGATGACTTGACTGATCCGGCGCCAGCCACTACTTTTGGCCATTTGGACGCCACGGTTGTTTTGGCCCGTTCTTTGTCAGAACTGGGTATTTATCCGGCGGTTGACCCGCTTGACTCTACTTCAGTTATTTTGGATCCGGAAGTTGTGGGAGCGGAACACTATAATGTTGCCCGCGATGTGCAAAAAGTTTTACAGCGCTACAAAGATCTTCAAGATATTATTGCCATTTTAGGTATGGATGAATTATCAGAAGAAGATAAAAAGACAGTTCAGCGCGCCAGAAAGATTCAAAGATTTTTATCCCAACCGTTTTTTGTGGCCGAGACTTTTACCGGTACAGAGGGAAAATATGTGTCGCTTAAAGATACAGTTAGGGGATTTAAAGAAATCCTAGAAGGCAAGCACGATGATAAATCTGAACAGGCTTTTTATATGAAGGGTACTATTGACGAAGTCAAGTAATAAATACCCCCTCTGTCCTTGCGGACATCTCCCCCTAAGTTAGGGGGAGAAAGAGAGGTTAGATGAAACAATATGAAACAAATTAAGCTAAAAATCGTTACTCCAGAAAAAATACTACTCCAAGAGGAGGTAGCTCAAATTTCAGTTTCTACTGCTCTGGGTCAAATAACAATTTTGCCAAATCATTTGCCTTTGGTTTCTAAATTAGTGTCGGGCGAAATTATTGTTAAAAAAATCGCAGATCCCGAGCATAGCCGAGGGAATAATCATAAAGAGGATCTAATGGCAGTTTCTGGTGGTTTTATAGAAGTATTGCCTGATCAGGTGGTAATTTTAGCTGATACAGCTGAACGAGCTGAAGAAATTGATGAAGCCAGAGCTGAAGAAGCAATTAAGAAAGCTGAAGAGTTAAGAAAAGAAAAAATAGTTGATGCTGAGCAATTTGCTTTATTTACTGCGCAAATAGAAAAAGAATTAGCTAGATTAAAGGTAGCTAGAAAATATAAAAGACAGAGAACTAATCCGGGAATTAAAATTGAGTAATTAAATAAATTTATGAATTTTACAGTACCAAATGAAAATTTAAACAAACACGAATGTCCTTTGGCCGTTATCAAATGCGTTGATTTTAGGTTTCGTGAATCTGACCAAGAGTATGTTGTCAAAGGTTTGGGCTATAAAGATTTTGATTTGTATGCTTGGCCGGGTAGTGCCAAAGATGTGCTAAAAAACAACGGCTTCAAAGTTTCTTTTATTGAAAAAATCGTGGCCGTGTCAAAAAATCTTCACAATGTAAAAAAACTTTTGCTCTTGTGGCATTGGGATTGTGGCGCTTATGGTGGCAGTAAAAATTTTAAATCGCCCGAGCTAGAAGAAGAACAATATAAAAAAGATCTTAGTATTGTAAAAAATATGTTGCTTAGCGAATTGCCAAATGATCTGGAAATAATCATGGCTTATAGTAAAGCTGTTCCGCAGGGTTTAGAGTATATTTTAGTAGAATAACAAATTAATTTTAAATTTTTTATAAAAACCCCCGTAAAATCGGCGGGTTTTTTGATTTTGTGTTGACTTTTTGGCTAATGTGTGCTACAATGTCCCCTCGTGTTCTTTGTCAGCGATGCTAAGGAAGCCAAAAAGGAAAGGAGGCCGCTTTGCCAAGGTTTTTTCATATTTCCAATGATCTTCTAGGGAGGGTCAAGCACTGCTCAACGGCAATTGTTCGATGCACTGACTTCAGAGTCAGGACATCGGATCAACATTTTGTTGAGGAATTTCTTATTTTTTTGGGAGAGGAGCCCAATTTCGATTCTTATGTCTGGCCCGGAAGCCAAAAGGATATTAATGACTGTAAAAGTTTCCGACTGAGGTGGTTGGAACTCTTCCAACGTGTGTCGCTCAGGCACCATGGTGTCAAGCGACTCATAGTCATTATGCACTATGATTGTTTCGGCTTTGGCGGATTGAAGGAGGAGGATATTTTCCAGAAAGAACTGGCAGATTTCCGTAATTTTCTTAGCGC
>JAUYFP010000023.1 GCA_030690875.1 bacterium
TTCAAAAATATTACACCGGAAAAAGCCGATACCAATCTGGGCATTCCAAGTGGCGCCGGCGTTATTTATGGCGCTTCTGGTGGCGTGATGGAGTCAGCGCTGAGAACCGCTTATCATGAATTTACCGGCCGGCGCTTGGGGAAACTGGAGTTTGAAAAAGTGCGGGGCATAGAGGGCTTTAAAAAAGCTAATATAAAAATTGGCAACAGAATTTTGAAAGTTGGCGTAGTCAATGCTATAAGCAATGTCAAAAAAATATTAGAAGAGCTAAAAGAAAATCCCAAAGCTTATGATTATATAGAAGTGATGGCTTGTTTTGGAGGCTGTATTGGCGGTGGCGGTCAGCCAGTGCCGGTCAGTGATGAAATTAGAAAAAAACGCGCCGCCGGTTTATATAGCATTGACACTAAAAATAAATACCGCATGGCTGAGGATAGTCCGATAGTCCAAACTCTTTATAAGGAGTTTTTAGCTGAGCATAAAAATACTCACGCCGTTTGCCACACTTATTTTACGAAAAAGAAAAAAGAAGTTTACCCTATTAAATAAATTATCTTAAATAATAAATATATGGAACAAACAAAAACTTTAGTTTTAGATAAAGCAAAAACCATTGCCCTTATCCAATTTGCTACTTTACTTGGTATAGCCACGGTGGCGCCGCTTTTTCATCAGCAGTGGCTGACTGGCCCGATAGTCAACGCCATGTTTTTAATCGCCGTAGCGCTTTTGGGAACGCAAACAGCTATAATGTTGGCTTTACTGCCCAGTACCATTGCTTTAGCTGTCGGACTTTTGCCGGCGATTTTGGCGCCAATGGTTCCCTTTATTATCATCAGCAATACTATTTTTATTTTGGGTTTTGATCTGCTCAGAAAAAACAATTATTGGCTAGGAGTTTTTCTTGGCAGTATTTTAAAATTTATTTTTCTCTGGTCTACTAGCTCAGTAGTGATAAATTTATTGTTAAAAAAAGAAATAGCCAGCCAAGTATCAGCGATGATGAGCTGGCCACAACTGGCGACCGCGCTTATCGGCGGAATAATAGCTTATATCTTTTTAAAAGGCCTTAAAAAAGTCTAAAAAATTTGTTTGACATTAATTTATATTGGGTATATTTTTAGCTTAGTCCTTTCCCATACTAACCTCAAAAAAGGAGGTGACCAAATGTCTCAGGAGGGCATTATTAATATAGAAGATGGAGCATTTTTTGACATCACAGTGCCCGTTGAGTTTGCTGAAGTTTTGAAGGAGCGAATTCCAAATAGTCATGGCTACAGCATCGATAAGGGAAACTGTTTTAAAGATCAGTCCGGTTATCATATAAGGATTATTTTGACGACATCGTTCAGAGCGCAGTGCCTACAGCATATTAGGGACATCGGCCATGAATTAGGTCTGGTTTTTGTGAAACCAAAGGAGGACAAAAATTGACCCCGTTAAGCTTAAGCTTGGCGGGGTCACTTAAATTTTTGTATAAAATAAAAGGGCCTCTGACTTGCGTCATTGGCCCATTTTGCAATACTCCGAATGAATAAATTGAATCTATCCGTTGCAGATCTGATCCATGATTGCAGCATGTACCCGCCGGACGTGACACATGTGTTCCTGATAATAAGGATCACAATCACGCTCTTGTTGTGCTTCGGTCTCTGGGGTCACTTGGAAGCGGAAAATCTCCTTCATCTTCTTTTGAAGCTTGTCGAGATTCCTACCTCCACCATAACCATGGGAATCCAGGAAGCACATCTTGAAGCCCTGCTCGATGATTGCTCGTGGTATGAATAACGAGACACCACAATGGACATTGAGTTCACAGGCAGTCTCGCACTCCGGAAGGTGAACATCCGGCGAACCGTAGAACATTTCACTGAAGTCCGCCACCGGCATAGCTAGAAAGGTATTGGGATCTTTTGACAGAGTGGCCACCAAAACCCAACCCTGAACATGCCACCTGTCGTCGTCGTTTTGTCCCGGAAAGGAGATACTGTAGATATCCCCGATTTGGGCGTTTAAACGACTTTTTAACCCCGTATTGATCCTGTCCAACAGCTCTTCTTGTGGGTTATTTTGGTTGGGATTCATTCTATTCTCCTTCTTTGGCTTGTGTACGAGTCCAAATGGATGACTGTACATACTAACATATTTTTTTAATTATGTCAACCATCCCTTATTTTACCAGCAAAAAAATGGTAGTTTTGATATAGTTTTTGAAGCCCTGTTACAGACCTTGTAAAATATCCTTAATTTAGCTATTATTTATTTGAGTTAATTTTTATTTTATTAAATTTAAATCAAATAGTGTGCAGAAAATTTTTATAAAAGATTTGGCAAAATTTGTCAATCAGAGCGTGGAAATCAATGCTTGGGTGGCTAATTGGCGCTCTTCGGGCAAAATTTCCTTTTGGGAGCTAAGAGACGGCACGGGCTTTGCTCAGGCCATCTTAAACGATTCTGATTTGTCGCCTGATAAACTGGAAAAAAGCAAGCAAGTAACTTTGGAAAGCTCAGTCAAAATAATTGCTCAGGTAACTAAGCATCCCAAAAAAGATGAGTATGAACTGCAAGTAAAAGATTTTGATTTTTATCAAATAGCTCAGGAGTATCCAATTGGCAAAAAAGAGCACGGCATTGATTTTTTGCTGGACAAGAGGCATTTGTGGCTTAGATCCAGCAAGCAGTGGGCCATTCAAAGAGTGAGGAACACGCTCATTCAGGCCACTTATCAATACATGAGAGATAATAATTTCATTAAAATTGATTCTCCGATACTCACTCCCAGCGCCTGTGAAGGCACGACCGAGCTTTTTGAAATAGATTATTTTGATCAAAAAGCTTATCTGTCCCAGAGTGGTCAGCTTTATATAGAGGCGGCAATTTTTGCCCATAATCGGGTTTATGATTTTGGACCGGTTTTTCGAGCGGAAAAATC
>JAUYFP010000035.1 GCA_030690875.1 bacterium
CCTTCGAGGTTGACCTGCGAGGTCAACCTCGAAGGTTGTTTTTTAATTTTAGTTGACAAAGGACAGTCAATATTGTTATATTAAGTTGAATTAAAATAAAAAATATAATGTATAACCAAATAGACAGCAACAAAAGAAAAAGTTGGTTTTTGATGGCTATTTTCATCTTAGTCATAATTGCTCTGGGCTGGGTCTGGGGCCAATATTACGAAGGTGGCTATTTTACTGTAATATTAGCCACAATTTTTGCCATGTCGATGAGCTTAGTAAGTTTTTATGCTGGGGATAAAATCGCCTTAGCTAGCGCTGGAGCCAAAGCTATAAAAAAAGAAGATAATCCTTATGTCTACCGAATGGTGGAAAATTTATCCATTAGTTCCGGCATCACTAGTCCAAAAATATACATTATCAATGATGAGTCAATGAACGCCTTTGCCACTGGTCGCGATCCCAAAAATTCCTCTATTGCCTTAACTACTGGACTAATAAATAATTTGGAAAACGAAGAATTAGAAGCAGTTATTGCTCATGAAATGTCACACATAAAAAATTATGACATCCGCTTGATGATGGTTGTCATAGTCTGCGTGGGAATAATAACTCTTTTAGCTGACTGGCTAATGCGCAGTTTTTGGTTCAGAGGCCGAGATAGAAGTGAAAATAAAGGCAATGGCATTTTGATAATTATCGGCTTGGTTTTAGCCATACTATCGCCTCTTTTTGCCAAACTTATCCAAATGGCTATTTCTCGCAAAAGAGAATTTCTAGCTGACGCTTCAGCCGCGCTTTTGACCCGCTATCCCGAAGGCCTAGCCAAAGCTTTGGAAAAAATATCTCTACAAAATATACCGCTGAAAAAAGCCAATAAAGCCACGGCGCATTTATACATTGCCAATCCTTTTTCCGCCAAAGGAATGAGCAATATGTTTTCCACTCACCCGCCCATTGCTGAGAGAATAAAAATTTTAAGACAAATGGCCTAAACAATAAAAAAATGATTAGCGATAATTCACAAAATATACTAAATAAATTCACCCAGCACTTTAAAAAGGTCTTAATCAATGCCCAAAATTTGGCTTTTAGTAAAAAACAAGCCAATATTGAACCGCTTGACCTTTTTATTTCCCTGATAAAAACCAAGGGCTCGCTGGGTTCTGATATACTGCTAAAACAAAAAATAGACCTTAGTTTAATCAGCGACCAGTCTACTTTTGAAACTTATCAAACTATCAATGTCAGCTCGGAAAATATGCCTCAGCCATCAGTGGATAGCCAAAAAATAATAGAAAAAGCCGTTATTACCGCTTACAAACACCAACATAAATACATTGGCACTGAGCATCTTTTATGGAGTATGACCAACAGCGAAAGCGAATCTCTAAAAAATGTATTCAATAAAACCCAGATAAATGTCAGCCATTTAAAACAACACCTGAATTTGGTATTAAAAAGCACTTCCAAATTTAGCGATTTGACCATTGATGAAGAAATAAAAGAGCTGGAAAATATTTTTGAAGAAAATAATACCAGCGACAATTTTTTGGATAATTTTACGGTCAATTTGACCAGTCAAGAAATACAAAAAGACATTGACCCAGTCATTGGTCGGGAAAAAGAAATAGACCGCTTGATTGAAATATTATCACGCCGCACCAAAAATAATCCCGTGTTACTGGGCGATGCTGGCGTTGGTAAAACCGCTATTATTGAAGGTTTAGCCAAAAGAATCACTCAAAACAAAGTGCCTGATGTTCTACTCAACAAAACCATCTTAAACTTGGACATTTCCAGCTTAATTGCCGGCACAATGTATAGAGGCGAATTTGAAAGCCGTTTGAAGCAAGTTATTAATGAAATAAAAAATAATCCCAACACCATTCTTTTTATTGACGAGCTTCACACTATCATGGGCGCCGGAGCGACCAGCGGATCGCTTGATGCCGCTAATATCTTAAAACCAGCTTTGTCGCGCGGACAGTTGAGGTGTATTGGCGCCACTACTTTTGAAGAATACAAAAAGCATATTGAAAGCGACAAAGCGCTGGAAAGAAGATTTCAGCCAATTATCATTGATGAGTCCAGCGAAGCGGAAACTTACCAAATTCTCCTTGGTCTCAAAGAAAACTACGAAAAATTCCACAATGTCAAAATATCCGATGAGGCCATCAAAACTGCCGTCACGCTGAGCAAAAGGTTTATGCCGGACAAAAAACTGCCGGATAAAGCCATAGATTTGATTGACGAAGCCGCTGCCCGTTTTAGAGTAAAACACACCAAGATTAGTTTGGCCAAAAAAATAAAAGAATTAAAAAGCCAAATGGCCCAGCTGGAAAACGATAAAAAACAGGCAATTTTTGCTGAAGATTATCTCAAAGCTTTGGAATATAAAGATAAAGAAGAAATTATTTTGGAAGAACTATTGAGATTGCAAGCTCAAGAAGACAAAAAACAAAAAACAACGCTGGGCGAAATAAACGACGAGCACATTAAAGAAATAATTTCTGACATTACCAAAATTCCCCTTGGCGATTTGAGCGTTCAGGAAAATAAATCGCTGATAAATCTGGAAAAAAATTTGGCCAGAAATATTTTTGGTCAGGATAAGGCCATATCAATAATTGCCAACACTATCAGAAAATCAAAAGCCGGCATCGGCGACAAAAATAAACCCTTGGCTTCATTTATGTTTTTGGGTCCCAGCGGAGTTGGCAAAACAGAAATGTCCAAACAGCTGGCCAATATTGTCTTTGGCGATGAGCGCAATCTGATTCGCATTGATATGTCCGAATTTTCTGAAAAATTCAATATTTCCAAGCTGATTGGCTCGCCCGCTGGCTATGTGGGCTATAAAGACGCCAACAAATTAACTGATTTGGTAAAAAATAAACCTTACAGCTTGATACTTTTTGATGAAATAGAAAAAGCCCACCCTGATGTCTTTAATTTGCTTTTACCAATATTAGAAGAAGGTGAATTAACTGACGCCAGTGGTCGAACAGTAAATTTTAGAAATTGCATCATTACCATGACCTCCAACATTGGGCTCAAAGAATTCAATCAGGAGGCCTTCTTGGGATTTCAGACAGAAGAAAATAAAGACAACTTTGCCAATCTAAGAAATAAAGTATTATCCTCTCTCAATCAATACTTTCCTTTGGAGTTTAGCAACCGTCTAGACGCCATTGTGGTTTTTGACCCGCTGGATAAGCAAGCTGCCAAAAATATCCTCAAAAAAGAAATAGATCAGCTGGCGCTCAGACTAGCGGAAAAAAATATTGCTTGGCAATTTGATAATAATATAATTAATCACTTGCTAAAAGACCAAGACGCCAGCAAAGACGGCGCTCGCGGACTAAAAAGAATTATCAATGACACTTTGGCCAATCCTCTGGCGGCGCAGATACTTAGCGGTAAAAACAATAAATTATCCGCCCGGCTAGTAAAACGTAAAATTATAGTTGAGTCCGCCAACGGTAAATAAAAAATAATTAACTATCATAATAATACTCTGCTCGCGGACAATGCTATTCGCTTAACGGCCTTCGCCTGAATCGCTCATAGCATTATCCGCTCGCAAAAATACAAATAATTACACTAATATTCCTTATTAATTAACATAGTAAATTTCTAAGGGGATGAATCCCGTTAGAAATTCACAAGGTTTTATCTTGAATAACAAAGTAAAAAATATCCAAATTAACTATTTAATTTAAAAAAATAGGTTTAATAAATAATTTTACGAAAAGTTTTATTTAAATTAGTATGGCTAATTTCTAACGGGATGAAGAAGAAAAGCGAATTCTCGGCTCTGCCGAACCGCCCTTTGGGTGTTTTAGTTAAGCTAAAAAAGTTTTTAAATTATTTATTGGATTTTGTTTTCCCAAAATTTTGCTTGGGCTGTCAGCAAGAGGGCTCTTTTTGCTGTCAAAAATGCTTAGATGAACTACAAATACTGCCACCTGAGCCAAATCCTTGGCCAGAGCAAAAAAACAGCTTTGAGGCCTGTTATGTTTGCCTTAATTATCAAAATAAACTGATAGAAAAAATAATTAAAAATTATAAATATAAATATTTGGAAAATCTCTCTGATTATTTGGTAGAAATATTAGCTAAACAATTTAATAATCTAAATTTAAAAGACGAGCTAATAATTACTAATGTTCCGCTCAACAAAGCTAAGAAAAAACAACGAGGTTTTGACCAGACGGAAATACTGGCCAAAAAACTGGCCATAAAATTAAATTATCAGTATCAACCACTTTTAATCAGGCACAAAAAAACCAAAACTCAGGCCAAGTTGTCAAAAATAGCCAGAGAGGAAAACTTGAAAAACGCTTTTTCGCCAATAAACCCAAGTTTAAAAATAAACAGTCCTGTCCTTTTGATAGACGACATTGCCACTACCGGCGCTACCCTTAATTCAGCCACTAAAATCATCAAAGAACTAGGCGCTGAAAAAGTAATTTGCTTAGTTTTAGCGAAAAACTAGACCTTTACAAAAATGGCTTAATATATTATTATATAGCAGTCTTACATATTTTAGGAGAGTTGGCAGAGTGGTCTAACGCGGCGGTCTTGCCACCGCCTACGGCGGGGTCCCGCCACAGGCGGGAAAAACCTTAGGTAAAAAATTACATTTTATAAACTTGGAGAGTTGGCAGAGTGGTCTAACGCGGCGGTCTTGAAAACCGTTGTCCCGCAAGGGACCGGGGGTTCGAATCCCTCACTCTCCGCCAAGAAATTTTAAATTGTTTGGAGAGGTGCCTGAGCGGTTGAAAGGGGCACCCTGCTAAGGTGTTAACGAGGAAACTCGTTCGAGGGTTCGAATCCCTCCCTCTCCGCCATAGATTCAGCAAGCTCACCATGAGCAAAGCGAATGTGTGAGGTTGATGAATCTATTGGGAATATAGGATTCGAACGGGCAGAAACGAGGTATGAGCGTAGCGAATAATCGAGTGTCGATCAAAGCGAGCGAGCGTAGCTTTGAGCGCTGCCCAGGGCAAGGAGCGAGCAACAATATAAAAATAAATAGGCGAGCGAGGCGGAAATCCCTCCCTCTCCGCCATGACAATTTTTTACTAATAGTCCTCGTAGCTCAATGGATAGAGCGTTTGGTTGCGGACCAAAAGGCTGCAGGTTCGATTCCTGCCGGGGACACCAATATTCGCGCCTATAAATGGTGCTTTTTATATTATTTTGAAAATATGGTATAATAAAGTCGATTAGAAATTCACAAAATTTAACTTATGAAAGAAAAAAATAAAGAAAAAAAAGAGCCAGAATTGGAAAAAATAGCCGATGAGCCCGTTTTTGAAAAAGACTTGGGAGAAGTACTGGCCACTTGGGATTTTCCTGAGTTTATAATGCACGAGCGAGGCAAATTGTGGTATATACTATTTGGCGCCATTTTTCTGGCACTGATTATTTATTCATATTTTAGCGACAATTTGCTATTTGCTATTATTATCGCGCTTTTCATTATTACTTACTTTTCCATGGAAAGAAGAGGCCCAATAAACATCCAAGTAGCTATCACCGAAGACGGTATTCTCATCAACAGTAAATTTTTTGCCTTTGAAGATTTGCAAGATTTTTACATTATTTATTACCCACCACGAGTAAAAAATTTATACTTTCAACCCAAAAACCATTTACGCCCCGCTATTGTCTGGCCCTTGGAAGATGAAAATCCGGTAGAAATCAGAAAAATACTGCTCAAATATTTGCCGGAGGACTTGGAAAAAGAAGAAATACCGGCCAGTGAAAGCGTTTCCAAAATACTAAGATTATAAATCTCGGAAATATCAAAACAAAAATTAAAGCTGAACCCAAAGTTCAGTTTTAATTGACTAAAAAACCGATGCCAAAATCTCTCAATCATCAAAGCGCTCTGGAAGATCTCCACGCTATGGCCGGCAACTTAAAAGCCGACTTCAAAAAAATGGCCATCAACAATGTCGGCGATTTGCTTTGGTATTTTCCTTGGCGCTATGATGATTTAAGCGACATAAAAAAAATAAAAGATTTGTCAGCCAACGAGCTGTCCAGCTTAAAAGTCAAAATAGAAAAAATAAAAGTATATAGATCTTTTAGACAAAAGATGATGATAACGGAAATCATGGCCTCTGATGACAGTGGTCAAATCCAAGCCACTTGGTTTAGACAAAAATTTGTCAGCCAAATACTGAAAGCTGGCGATGAAGTATATTTGAGCGGCAAAGCCCAAAAAAAGGGGCTATTTTGGACCCTGATAAATCCCAATTACGAAAAAGTAAAAGCCAATCCAATTCATAGCGCTCGGCTAGTGCCAATTTATCATTTAAGTGGCAAACTAAGCCAAAAACAACTCCGCTTTCTAATGGACAGAGCGCTCAAAGCCCTGCCTTATAGCGAGGATCCCCTGCCAGTAGATATCTTGAATCAGGAAAAGTTTCCTTGGTTGCATGAATCTCTCCAAGAAATCCATTTTCCAGCTAATGAAAAAAAATTGCTAACAGCTACCAAGCGATTAAAATTTCAAGAGCTTTTTTATTTGCAATGCAAATATCAACTGGCCAAAAAAGATTATCAGTCGCGTCCGAGTTATCAGATAGCTTTAAATGACAAAATAATCAACGCCAACATAAAAAGTCTGCCCTTTCTACTGACCACTGACCAGCAAAAGGCCCTATACGATGTTTTGTCCGATTTGAGCCAAACTAGACCAATGAACCGCTTGATTGAAGGCGATGTTGGCTCAGGCAAAACCATTGTGGCAATACTGGCGGCTTTAAATGTCATATCCTATTCTCAGCAAGTAGCGCTAATGGCGCCAACGGAAATATTGGCTTTACAACATTTCAAAAATATCACTAAAATTTTACCCAAAAAATATCTTGACGAGCTGGCAATTATCACTAGAAGTAATTGGCAAATAGGTAATGGAAGAAAAATAAGCAAAGCCGAACTGCTAACGGAAATATCCAAGGGTAAAATAAAATTTGTCGTTGGCACGCACGCGTTAATTCAAGAAAAAATAAAATTTGATAAATTAGCGCTGGTAATAATAGATGAACAGCACCGTTTTGGCGTCCGCCAGAGAAAAACTTTGAAAGAAAAAAATAAAGGCGACAAAGTGCCTCACCTATTATCAATGACTGCCACGCCAATACCGCGCACTTTGGCTCTCAGTCTTTATGGTGATTTGGATATTTCCCTAATCAAAGAAAAGCCAGCTGGCCGGCAAGCAGTAAAAACTTATATTGTGCCGGAAAACAAAAGAGCTGACGCTTATAAATTTATCCGCGACAAAATAAAATTGGGTCAGCAAGCTTTTGTAGTCTGCCCATTGATAGATGAAAGCGACACTTTGGGAGTGAAATCAGTTAAAAAAGAATACACTAATCTCAACCAAGAAATATTTCCTGAACTAAAAATAGAGATGTTGCACGGAAAATTGAAAAGTGAGGAAAAAGAAAAAATAATGGCTGATTTTAAGAAAAATAAATTCCCCATACTAGTCGCAACTTCGGTAATTGAAGTAGGTCTTGATATACCAGGAGCCACCATAATGATAATAGAAGGCGCCGAAAGATTCGGTCTATCACAGCTCCATCAATTTAGAGGCCGAATTGGCCGCAATGATCAGGAGTGCTTTTGTTTGCTATTTACCACTGACAAGTCGCAGTTAAACAAAAAACGGCTCACGGCGATGACCAAAAGCTCAGATGGTTTTGAGCTGGCCGAGCTTGATTTGGAGCTCAGAGGATCAGGAGAAATATTTGGCAATAAGCAAAGCGGGCTAATAAAACTAAAAATCGCCCGCCTGACTGATATAGAGCTAATCAAAAAAGCCCAGCAATGGGCTCAGGAAATACTAAACAACAAAAAATACTTGTCCCAAGAAAATCTCCAAAAAACTCTCCAAAAATTAAAAACCGAAACGCATTTGGAGTAAATCAACCTTCGAGGTCAAATCAACCTTCGAGGTTGAATTCTTCATCTATTTTAAATAATATTTTTTTATAGGACAATATACCTCGCCTGTACTCAGCAAAATCAATCAAGTAATCTTTATCAATAAGATTATATTTTGATTCTCCTACATAATTATGATGCGAGGTGTAAAACCAATCCTTCGGTTTTTTAGCTATTTTATGCTTTAAATGATTCAAATTTATATAATTCAACAAAATACTCAAATAGTTATCATCATCTGCCAATTTTGATTTGAATGGCCCTTGAAATATCCTGCCAGAATGATCCTTGTTTAAGTTAAAATACCTGGTATATGAATTCAATAACAGAGAAATGAATTTAGATATTGCCGATGAACCGACCTTCGAGGTCGTCGCGACCTCGAAGGTCGGTTCTTTCAATAAAAAATGAAAATGATTAGGCAATACACAATAAGCCAAAATTTTAACTCCCGTTTTTTCTTTATAAAAAATCGCCTTATCAATAAAATACTCGTAATCTTTTTCGGTATAAAATATAGTCCTCTTTTCAACCGCTCTATTATAAATATGATAAAAATAATCAGGCGCAATATCCCTTGGTTTATTTGGCATAAAAAAATAAGGTAAATTATAAATAATAGACCTTATCTAACCTGCGAGGTTGGATAAAATCGCTTTTCTTCTAAGCTCTCTTATACTAATATAAAATAGTTTTTACGTCAAACAACCTTCGAGGTAACCTCGAAGGTTGAATAAAAACCGAAACGCATTTGGAGTAAATCAACCTTCGAGGTTGAATCAACCTTCGAGGTTGAAAACTTAATTAGTATGGCAATCATCTATGCTAATAGGAGTTACCCCACCATATATTATGGTACCATTATCTATAGGGCGACAATAATCTCGACCAACAAAATCGAATAGTAGATTATTCTTCCAACAACACCAATCTCTAGGATCTGGATTATGAAAAAGTTGACAATCCGCATTAGAACTACACTCTTTACTGGCCAAACCACTACATTTATTACCTTCCCAATAACATATACGCTCCAGCGACCCACTCGCAGAAGGTTTGTCGCCTAAATACTCGACTCCGTAACATTCATTATTTTCACACATATTCTCGTTTGGATAATCATTACATTTGTCT
>JAUYFP010000042.1 GCA_030690875.1 bacterium
ATGAAATAATCTTTTTGCCGATGAAAGGCCAAAAAGAATCACTTAATGTCGGCGTGGCTATGGCCGTAGCCGCTTATTATATTATTAGTAAAAGATAGTTGGCTCTTTGCTCTGATTTTTGGTATAATATATAATAGTTGAGAGTTATATTTTCAACTTGTAACTTTTTCGCCCAGCCTCCAAAGGAGGACAAACAGGGCGATCGACCTCCCGTTCGGGTCTGAGCCCCTCAGGGCCGAAGGCTGGTCGGAACTTTTAACTTTTAACTTGTAACTATTATGTCCATCCACAAAGTAATAGAACTAATTTTTACCATGGTGATGCTGCTGTTTTTAGCTACTGTTGTCTTAGGAGTGCTAGTTGGCATTACTCTGGCTCAGCAACTAAGCGCCTTTGATGTTGGCTTTAAAGGTCAATTATTATTTGTGGCCGGCATGTTCAGTATATTTTTGTATATTATGAAAATGATTATTGATCGGATAAAGGAATATAATCGTTATATCTAAAATTATATTGAGCTTATCTAAATATAATTATATTGAGCTTGTCGAAATATGATCAAAAATAAAATCACCACTATTGGCGGCGTGGCTCGCGATATTATGTTTTATACTGATGAAACAGTGCTTATTGAAAATAAAAATGATTTATTGCGCCAAAAGCTTATTGGTGTAGAATACGGCGCTAAAATTTATAGCGAAAAAGTGTATTTTACTTATGGCGGTGGTGGCATGAATACGGCAGTCAATCTAGCCGGCTTAGGAGTCAGAACCCAGACCATTATTTCTTTGGGCGATGATTTTGTTGGTCAGGACATACTTAAATATTTGCGAGCCAAAGTTGTGTCTAACAAATTAGTGCAAGTACAGCCAAAAACTTTCACTGGTACTTCTTTTGTTTTGAATGTTGGTTCTTATAATGAGCATGTTATTTTTGTTTCCCGCGGCGCTAACAACAAAATAAAATTGTCTTATGACTTAATTAAAAAAATAAATACTAATTGGGTTTATTTAGCTTCTTTGTCTGGCAATTGGCAGTCAGGAGTAAAAATTCTTTTTGATTATTGCAGTCATAAGAAAATAAAAGTGGCTTGGAATCCGGGTTCAGCTCAGCTTAAAGCTGGACTTAAAAAATTATCCAATTATATTGCTAAGACTAATGTTTTTATTGTTAATCGTGATGAAGCTTTGGAACTAGTGATGAGCGTCAAGGGTCAAGGAACCAAAGACAATATAAATTATTTATTGAAGTTTATTCACAGTTACGGACAAAAATTAACAGTTATAACTGACGGTAAACGAGGCGCTTATGTTTATGACGGTCAGAAAATTTATTTTCGAACAGCTTTAAAGAAAAAAGGCATCAATACCACCGGCGCTGGCGATGCTTTTGGCTCATCATTTGTGGCGGGTCTTATAAAGTATCAAGGTGATTTGGAAAAATCGCTAAAATTAGCCATTTTAAATAGCAATTCAGTGATTATGAAAATCGGCGCTCAAGAAGGTTTGCTTAAAGCCAAAGACTTAAAAAAATATCATTTGTAAATATTTACCCCGTTAGAAATTCATTCTAGCAGGGTCGTTGTAAATAGTGTAAAATAATAGGATATATTCTTGCTTTATGATAAAAGTAAAACAAAAAACAATTTCTAACGGGGTGAAATATAAGGTCATTGCCGAAGTTTCCGGCAGACATTTACATATTTCCCAAAGCCATTTGGCTAAACTTTTTGGCAAGAATTATAAATTAAAAGCAATAAAAAGTTTATCCCAGCCGGGAGATTTTGCCGCCGCTGAACAAGTGGAAATCCTTGGGCCGAAAAATAAATTAGTCATGCGTATAGTCGGTCCAGTTAGAAAAAAAACGCAGATTGAGTTGGCAGTCAGTGATTGTCGTTATTTGGGCATTGAACCAGCCTTTAGAATATCGGGCGATCTAAAAAAAAGTCCCGGCGCTTTACTCAAAGGGCCGAAAGGAAAAATAAAATTGGCTGATGGCGTCATTGTGCCTATTAGGCATTTACATTTATCTGAGTTACAAGCTAAAAAATGGAAATTGAAAAATGGTCAAAAGGTCAAAGCTTTAGTTGGCGGAGTCAGGGGAATGCTAATTGATCAAATTGTAGTCAGAGTTGGGAATTATGATATGAGGATTCATCTAGATACTGACGAAGCCAATGCCGCTGGATTGCTTAGTTGTTCAAAAATAGATTTAATTTTATGATCAGACATTTGTTAGTTTTAAACAATGGCAGTAGCAGTTTGAAATTTGCTGTTTTTGCTGTTGATAAAAAATTATCAAAGCAAGTTTTGTCTGGATCTTTTTCTCTGCTGGGAAATAAAAGTGTTTTAAGTTATAAATTAGGTTTGAAAAAATTTAAAATAAATTATCAAAGCGCTTATGATTTGTCGGCTTGGTGGAAAAATTTAATTCCAGTTTTAGCAAAGTTTGATATCAGCTATCTTGGATTTAGGATGGTTCATGGTGGCGAAGAATTTATTGATACAGCCAAAATAGATAATAATTTTTTAAATAAAATAAAAAAATATAAATCTTTAGCTCCGCTTCATAATCCCTATACTTTGGAGCTTATAGATTTAGCCAAAAAAACTTGGCCAAGGGCAAAAATGGCAGTTAGTTTTGATACCGCTTGGTATAAGGATATGCCGATAGCGGCCTATTTATATTCCATACCAATAAAATATTACCAAAATTTCGCTATTAGGAAATATGGTTTTCATGGACTAAGTCACGAAGCGGCCACTATTTATACTGCTAAGATTTTAGGCAAAAAATTAAGCGAGCTAAAATTAATAACTTGCCATCTGGGCTCGGGATCAAGTCTTACTTGGTATATGGACGGCAAAGTCAAGGATACAACTATGGGATTTTCACCCAATGAGGGTTTGACTATGGCTACCAGAAGCGGTGATTTGCCGGCTAGTATTATTTTTTATCTTTATCGGGAATTGAAAATTCCTTTAAATAAAATAGAGGACATTATAAATAATGAATCGGGTTTATTAGGTTTGTCAGGTTTGGCTGATTTAAGAGAGGTGATGCTGTCCGCTGGCTATAAAGTAGCTGATTACAAATCCAGCTTTAAATTCAGTAAAGAACAGAGAAAGGCTTCTAAATTAGCTTTGGATGTCTATATCTACGATATTCGCCGTTATTTAGCTTCTTATTTAGCGATGAGTAAAAAAATAGATGCTATTGTTTTTACCGGAGCGGTCGGCGCTAATAATAAAATAAGGAGTTTAGTTCTTAAGGGTGTAAATATTCCTAAAAACACAAAAATAATTTTTGCTCCTGAAGGAGAAATAAAAAATTTAGCGGAAAAAACTTTGCGATGTCTAATGAAATAATACAATTAGCCCAAGCAGAAGCCAGTGTAGTGGAAAACTTGGAGGCTAGTGACCAAAAAATGATTGATTTAAATAACAAACTAGTTGGTTTTTTGGACGAATATGAGAAACTTAATTTTTCTCAAAATGGCCAGTCATTTTTTAGCTTCCAAAATATTTATTTTTGGGTTTTGTTAATTGGTTTACTGCTCTTGGCCTTGGGTTTAATATTGTTTTTGGCAGAATTGAAAAAAAACGCCAAGGATAAGAAAGAGGAAAAAGTTGCCAGTATTTTAGCTCAGGAAGAGGAAGTAGAGGAAGCCGAAGAAACAGAAGAAGAGGAGGAGGAAGAGCAGATGAAGCCGATTGTTTTGGACAAAGAGGAAGGAGAAACAGGAGAAGAGGAAGAAGTGGAAGATAAGGAGGAAATGAAGCTGATTTCTTTGGACAGAGAAAAAATTTTCCCAACGGGAAAAACACCCCTCGACTACGCTCGGGGTAGTAAAACAAAAAGAAAACCCATCAAAATAAAAGTTGTCAAGGTTAAATAATTTATGTTAAGCTGTTTGTATATCAAAACAAGCCCCGCTTCGGGGTTTTATATTTAAATTTATTTTTATGTCATATATTTGGCAAAGTCCAAAAAAAATAGCTAAAGAAATTTTAGATAAATTTCCCGAACTGCATCCGCTAGTGGTTCAGCTTCTTTATAATCGCGGTTTGAATAGTCAAGAAAAGATAGATGAGTTTTTGTATCCTGATTATAGCCGAGATATTTATGATCCTTATTTATTTAAAGATATGGCCAAGGCCTGTGCTAGAATAAATATGGCCATTGAGAAAAAAGAAAAAATTACCATTTATGGCGATTATGACGCTGACGGAGTTTGCGCTTCGGTAATACTGCAAACGATTTTAAAAAAATTAGGAGCGATTGTGGAAGTTTATTTACCGCATCGCGAAAAACAAGGCTATGGTTTAAATAAAAATTCAGTTAAAGAAATTATTGACGGTGGCACCACTTTAATTATTAGTTGCGATTGTGGCATCAGTAATGTTGAAGAAGTTGCCTTTGCTAAGGAAAATAAAACTGAGGTCATTATTACTGATCACCATAGCATTCCGGATATTTTACCCGATGCCTTAGCAATAATCCATCCAAAAATAGCTGATGAAAAATATCCCTTTAAATTTTTGGCTGGTGGCGGAGTAGCTTTTAAATTGGCGCAAGGCCTGCTGAAAACTACTGATAAACTTTTAGACAAAGAAAAGGAAATCGAGGAAAAATGGCTTTTGGATTTGGTTGCCTTGGCGACTATTGCTGATATGGTTCCTCTTGTCAAGGAAAACCGTGTTCTGGCTTATTACGGCTTAAGGGTTTTAGAAAAAACCAGCCGGCCGGGCATAGTCGCTTTATTCAGAAGATTGGACATAAACTCCAAATACATCACCGAAGACGATATTTCTTTTATGCTTGCCCCGAGAATTAACATTGCCAGCAGGATGGGTCATG
>JAUYFP010000046.1 GCA_030690875.1 bacterium
ACGGCCTTCTGGTCCGCGGGGCTACGCGTGGTGATGGAGAAACTGGCGAAGAGGTTACTAATAATTTAAAAACCATTGAAAGCATACCTTTGTCGCTCAGAGATTTAAGTGACCGAAAAATTCCCGAAATTTTGGAAGTGAGAGGCGAAGTAGTGATGAATAAAGATGTTTTTGAAAAATTAAATAAACTGCAAGCCAAAAAAGGCGCAGCACTTTTTGCCAATCCCAGAAATGTGGCTGCCGGATCTATTAGACAGCTTGATCCTAGTATTGCCCGAGCGAGAAAATTGGACTGTATTGTTTTTGAAATAATTACTGATATTGGTGAAAAAACTCACGCCGGAGTTCATCAAGTTTTGAAAGAGTTGGGTTTTAAAACCAGTCCTTATAATCAAACCTGCCAGAATATTGGTGAAGTCAATAATTATTTGAAAAAATGGGTGGAAAACAGGAAAAAATTGCCCTATCAAACAGATGGAGCAGTGATTGTGGTTAATGATATTAGTCAGGCAAAAAAGTTGGGCCATATTGGCAAAGCTGAGCGCTGGATGCTGGCTTATAAATTTCCAGCCGAGCAGGTAACGACCAAAGTTTTAGATATTGAGATTCAGGTTGGCCGAACTGGCGCCTTGACACCAGTGGCTATTTTAGAACCAGTGGCCGTAGCCGGCAGTGTTGTTTCTCGAGCCACTTTGCACAATCAAGACGAAATAGAGCGCTTGGATGTCAGGATAAATGACACAGTAATTATTCAGAAGGCCGGCGATATTATTCCCGATGTAGTTGAGGTGATAAAAAATTTGCGCGACGCTAGACAAAAAAAATTTAATTTTCCCAAAAAGTGTCCAGTTTGCCAAAGCGCCGTGGTCAAAAAATCCAATGAGGTGGCCTATTATTGCTCTAATAAAAAATGTTATGGCCAGAATTTGGAAAGTTTGATTCATTTTGTTTCCAAAAAAGGATTCAATATTGAAGGACTGGGCAATAGCATTGTGGCGCAGTTGATTGACAAAGGCCTGATAAGCAATTCAGCTGATATTTTTGGGCTAAGAGCCGGCGATTTGGAGCCACTCGATGGTTTTGCCCAGAAAAAAGCGGATAAGCTGATTAAAGCCATTGACAAGGCCCGAGATATAAATTTATCCAATTTTATTTACGCCTTGGGTATTAGGCATGTAGGGGAAGAAACAGCAATTTTATTAGCTAACAGTTTTGGCACTTTAAAGAAAATAAGCGAAGCAAATACAGACCAGTTAATGGCTGTGCCGGAAATTGGACCGGAAGTGGCGCAGTCACTTGTCGAGTGGTTTAAAGATAATTCCGACTTGATAGATAATCTGCTTGGCGCCAAAATAAAAATAAAAAATCCCGTTCTCAGCCAGGGCAAATTGTCTGGACAAACATTTCTTTTTACCGGTTCGCTGGCAATTGATAGAGATGAAGCTAAGGATTTGGTCCGCCAAGTCGGTGGCAAGATTCTTTCCTCAGTCAGTCAGAATTTGGATTATTTAGTTGTTGGAGACAATCCGGGATCCAAATTAGCGCAAGCCAAAAAGATAAATAAGCTAAAAATAATCAGCGAGCAGGAATTTTTAAAATTAATTCACTTAAAATAATTTATGTCAGCCATAATAATTACCAACATTTATCTTTTTGTCTTAGCCGGTGTTTTGGCGATATTGGAAATTCAAATTGAAGGCAAACACGGCTGGGCGGAAAATTTGCCGACTTGGCGGCCAAAAAATAAAAATTGGTTCATTAAGTTTTATACCAAGCTTATGAGCGACAGGGAGCCGACTGGCTACCACATGACGATGTTTTCTTTTGTGCTCTTGATTTTGCATTTGCCTTATGTTTTTGGTCTGCCTTTCAACTTATTTGACTGGTCAATGACTGTTTCTTTCTTTTTTATTTTCGTGATTTTGTGGGATTATCTGTGGTTTGTATTAAACCCACACCATCCTTTGAAAAAATTTAAGCAAGAGCATATTTGGTGGCATAAAAAATGGTTTTGGCTGGCGCCTAGCGATTATTATATTTCTATAATATTGTCATTGCTTGTTTTATTGCCGGCAGTGTATCATTACCAAAGTTCTTGGTTAATTGAGTGGTGGGCGACTAATATTATTCTTTTTGCCTTTGAAACATTGATAGTAGCCCTATTTACCATTTATGTTTTGGATATTGATAATTGGAATAATAAGAAATAGTTTGCTAGGAGTATAATTTTTTTGCTAAAATACAAGTTATGGGACCGGATAAAGCTGAAATAAAAAAAATAGCTGATCTAGCTAAATTAGAACTTAGTGACAGCGAATTGGAAACTTACCAAGAGCAGTTGGCCAGCGTTTTAAATTATGTTAATAAAATAAACGAATTAGATTTAAAAAGCGTCAAAGAAAGTTTAAGCGGCACAGAAGATACTTCGGTCGGGCCTCGGCCAGATGAGCTTAAGGCCTCTAAGCCAGAAACTATAAAGTCAGCCCATAACATAAAAGACTCTTTAGTAGTTGCACCCAATGTTTTTGATAAAAAATGAAAATAGCAACGGATAAATTGGATATCGGCTTGATAAGCCAAGGATTTAAGGAAAAGAAGTTTTCCAGTTTTGAGTT
>JAUYFP010000054.1 GCA_030690875.1 bacterium
TACTATCACTGGAAAACCAAGCTTTTTCGCATATTTTTTACCAAAAGAAATTGTACGATTACTTTTTACTGTTTTTGCCCAACTATCTTTAAAAACAGTCTGTCCTTCCGCCACAGGATAGCCATGTTTCTTCATAAAAAATTTTGCATAATCTTTATCTTTAGCAATATCAGCTGAAGCGATATGATTGAGGTCCAGTGAATACATCCGAACCGACCGCGCTACGCCATTTTTGTAAATTATTTGTGAAGCAATCCCCCATTTAGGCTCTACAACAACTCTTGCGCCAACTTTTGGAGCCAGTTTTTGAATAAGACTAGTTAAATATGGGAGTTTGCTCATAATTTTATTTTATTTAAGTTGTAAAAAAGTGGAGCATAAATATCTTCTTTTAGATCTATAATGAGTTCTTTCTTGTCTACTCTTTTCTTAAAAATTATTGGCGCATTGGTAATCATAGCCAAAGGTTGCTGTTCTTTTCCCTCTCCCATACAGAGTACCGCAGAAGTCGCAAGAGAATCTGCAATATCAGTTTTTGACATTTTGAAAACTCTGCCAAAAATATCTTTTTTACCGATATAATTCTTAATACCACCAAAACCAGCATAACCAAGAGCTACACCCACGACTCCAGCGCGAAGTGGCATAAGCCTAGAATCGGTTATCAGAATTCCTAAATTTTTCAAGTGAAATTTTTTCATAATCTTTTTTCTTAATATTTCCGCGCTCTTAAAACTATCTTTAGGTAAGAGGATAAGTTTACCCTTGGCGTTAGATTCATCAATTCCGGCATTCGCCAATACCATACCATCCTTAACAGACAACCAGACAATTTTGGTTTTGAAAGCAAAATCGCTTTCTTGTTTTATTAGTTTAATTTTTTGTTTCTCATTCTGATACTCTACAGTTCTACCTTCAGAAAGCGCAACAATTTTTGAAGTTACCACTAGCACAGAACTTTCTTTGAGATTTTTCACATATTTAAAAATAAAAGAAAGTAAATCTTCATTTTCTTGAAATATTCTAGTTTTGATTGCTTTAATTTCCATATTTGTATTTTAGCAATAAAGTGCCATTTTTATTAAGCTTTTTAGTAGAAACTAGGGAAAATTTATATTTTCTAAATAATTTTCCAGAAAACATCGGTACACCAGTGGTAAACACAACTGGCTCAATAGTAACAAAAAGCTCATCTAGTATTTTATTCTCCAGAAAATAATTATAAACCTTTGGTCCACCCAAAACAGCTACCTTTTTATAATTTTGGCTTTTAATAAATTTTTTAAAATTAGATTTTTTAGGATTGAAGAAAATCACCGAGCCACAAAATTTGGGCTTATTTATTTTGGAAGTAAAAACTATTGTATTTCTTTTTTTGAGCTGTGCCTTCGTTATCCTGAAAGTATTATGCCCCACTACTACCGCATCAAATTTTTTGAGAGATTTTTGAAAAAAAAACCAATCTTCTTTACTCGTCCAGTCTGTGCCCGAGTCGCCACTTTTAGCTATTCGCCCATCGATACTAGAAGCCACATAAGCTGTGAAACTGATCTTAATCTTAAGCGGTAACTTGCGTTTTTGATTCATGACGAAGCGTGCCTAAAAGATATTTCTGATTAATGATAAAACCCAGATTCAAGATGCGTTTCTTTTCCAAGAAAGCTAAAATATTATTAACTAAAATGAAAGAAACAACAATGCCAAGAGCAAAAAATACGCGTTCTAACGCCACAACCGGCATAAGCGAAATCCAAACCGTTGAAGGCAATGCAAAAACCCAGATCCATAAAGCACCACCGACCGCATGAGCGGTAAAAGTGGCGCCAAGTGCCCGCGCCAAAAGAAACTTGTCGTAGAAAAAATAAGCGATAAACGGAATAGTCCAAAAAAGTGCAAAATACCAAACGGTTCGACCAATCGGGTGAATAACAAAAGCGATAATCGCAAGCGCGGGAATAATCAAATTAAATTTTCTTTTCTGGGTAAAATACAATGCGGCAAAAAGCATCGGCAAAAAACGAATAATCGTTCCAGCGTCTTCCACTATTGCTCCGTGCGCCAAAAAATTAATAAATTGCATTAAAAACACCGCCACTATGCCGGGCAAACTTCCAATAAAAGCTCCGGCCACAGGTGCGAAAGCGTCATATACCATAAACTTCGCTTTTGATCCTTCTAATTGAGCGACCGGAATTTGTAACGCGATAAATCCCAAAACTGCAAAGATAATAATAAAGAGAACATTTTTCTTTGTTAAATATTGTTTAATGTTTGACATTTTAATATATTAGCATAAATTAAACCGTTGATTCATTACTTGAGACTAATAAGAACGGTTCTTGCTATTGCACCTCTATGCCCATCGAGCGAGCCGAACCGGCAATAATACGAATTGCTCCTTCATCGTCTTTTGCGTTCAAATCCGCTCTTTTTTTGTTTGCAATTTCCAAGGCTTGTGCGCGAGTTATTTTGCCGGCTTTAGTCGCGACATTTTTACCAGAGCCTTTCTCCACTCCAGCCGCTTTTAGAATAAGTCCTGTTACTGGTGGAGTTTTAACAACGAAATCATAACTGCGGTCATCATAGACAGTAATCGAAACTCCGACCTTGTCCCCTGCCATTTTAGATGTCGCGGCATTGAATTTGGTAACGAAATCCCCGATATTGATACCTGCCTGACCAAGCGCCGGCCCGAGAGGAGGCGCAGGAGTAGCCTTAGCGGCTTGGATTTGTAATTTTATTTTTTTGGTGATTTTTTTTGCCATCCCAGTACTAAAATTTTTTTATATTACTAATAGACCTAATTTATACTATTTTGTCCCTTTTGTCTATTTTTCTCTTTTTTACTTAAGTGAAAATTTAGTACGGGACAAGTACGTTTTTAT
>JAUYFP010000001.1 GCA_030690875.1 bacterium
TTGATAAAAATAAGCGCCAATAAGCCCCATAAAATACTGACCATAATCGCCAACTTCAAAGATAAAAACCAAATTGGCACGACAAAGGTCAGGGCAAAAATAAACTTGGTAAGAAAAGTGGCTATGGTTGCCACCCAAACCTGAGAGTGATTGTCATTGTTTGATTCCTCAGATATGTGCATACCCAAAGCATCGCTTAAAGCATCGGCAATGGCAATAGTTATTATTCCTCCCAAAACCGCCGACTGGGAAGCAGTGCCAGAATATAGTCCGACCATCAGGCCTAAAGTAGTGATAATGCCTGAAGTAATCCCGAAAGAGAATCCTTTGGCAATTGATAATTTCATAACACTCCTAATATTACAACAAATAAAATAAAGTGTAAATTTATAAACAACAAATAATTTATTAAAAATAGAGGCCCTATATTGAGGAATCTCTATTTTTAATCTGCAAAAATTATTAGTAATTTATGAATAAAATAAATCTAAATCAATTTATCTCACCTGATCTTCAATATCTTTTATTTCTTTTCTAACTTTCTGCTCCACATAATCCAAGTCCTGCTTAAACTGCTCGACCGCTTTTTTCTCTTCTTTGGTCAAAGCTCTCTTCTTGCTAGCTTTTTCCAATTCTTTGACATGAGTCTTCAAACGTTTTTTCAATAAAGCAAACTCAGAATGCAAAACCTGTTCAGCTTCCTTAGCTTCCACTCTAATGCGTCGGCGAAGCAGTTTGAATTTGTGCAGGCCATACCAAACTAAGCCGGCTAGAAATAGCAATAACGCTAATGAAGGAATAATCACCGAAAGAACGCTAATGGTTAAATTGCCAAATTGCCAAAGCTTGGTGGGCTCAACTAAAATAGTCAACTTATCTGTTGGCTCGCTTCTGGCGCCTCGGCTATCTACCACCTCAGCCCACATAGTATAGACGCCGTCTCTTAGCTTTTCCTCAGCCAAAAATACGAACTTGCCGTCGGTAGCTGATTTGATTATATAACTCTGGGGCTCAGTCGCTTCTCTCTGCAACCAAACAACTACTTGGGAATTGGGATAAGTTTGACCTTTGACTATAAAAGGATCTTTATTGGTCAAAGAGCTAGGATAATCACTAATAAGCGGCAATTCCAAAGGATCAATAATAAATTCGGCGCTAGAAGTCAAAAAATTACCGGCCTTGTCAAGCGCTTTGAAAATAAGCGTGTGCCTGCCCGGCGCCAAAGTCGGCGTCTGATAAATATGACTGCCGTCGTCATGCCATTCCAAAGGCGAACCATTGTCTATTTGAATCTCATAATAATCTATTCCCGAGATGCTATCACTAGCATCCAAATAAAATTTTCTAGTGGGATTAGTAAAATCCTCATCAGCTTGCTGTTCTATACTAAAATTCTCCGGATTTTTAGTGTCTATTTGGAATCTAAAATGAGTTACTCCACCCCAACCAGCCGAATTTCTTAGCTGAACATGAAAATACCAAACGCCGTCTTCCAAAGGATCGAGGGTGCGGGAACTTATGGCCGGAGAATAAACAACTGTAGGATTAACCTGAGGTTTTTCACCAACCAAAAGCCGGACAGCATTAGCGCCATTTGGCAAGGCCCAATTAAATTCAACAATATTTGTATTGTACCAAGAATCAGGATTTGAGTGAGTAGTAGAAGTTATTTGTGGCGCCGACAAAGTGCCAACAGTAACTGTCGGCGTTTCTCCTTGTTCAGCTACCGGACCGCTGGTCGGCACCTCAATGGCAAAAGAAGCGCTACCTAAACCACTTAATATATTTGTGCCTTGACCATCATTGGCCAAAACTGAGCCGGAAGAAAAAGTAAGTGGCGCATTGCCACTGCCCTTAGTTCTAAAACTAACTGTCAAAACTTTGCCGGCCGAACCAGTATAGCCAGGATTTAAGACTATGCCCTCAAAATTCACCATGCCGCTAGTATTGGAAAAACTCGGCTCTTGCACCCAAAGACTGACAACTGAACCGCTTTTAGACAAGGCCGTTACTTCTAACTTATCGCTAGGAAAATTCAAAACGCCAGAAACAGCGTTCATCGGCTGATCAGCGCTCGATACATAAACTACTACGGAAAAACTCTGGCCGACATTGTATGATCCGCTGGAGGGAGACGGATAAAGACTGGCGGCCTGAGCTATTTGGGAGAACAAAAAAACTGATAATAAACTGCCTAGCAGTATTAATTTCTTAAAAATTCTAAATTTTATTTTTGTTTTGATTTTTTCCATTGATACTTCCAAAAGAAGTATAATATAATAAGCGCTGATATTATTATAGCAAAAATCCAATAATTTTCATACCACTCAACTGGATAGAGCGACGCGACAACAACTTTTCTTTCATTACCAGCCCGGTCAATCGCTTTAACAACTATTTCCTTGTCCAAATTTTGATTTTTCAAAACATAGGGACTCTTGGCTTCCACTGATAAACGATAACCCTCTTTGACTTCATAATGATCAATCCCCGTGCCTTTGTCCTGCGTAGA
>JAUYFP010000015.1 GCA_030690875.1 bacterium
TTTTTTGTTTTTTATTTTTTCCATATAATTTTTGTAAGGTTAATTTTATACTATTATAGCATATAGGGCAACAAAAAAACAGGAAAAAAGAAAGGGCGGTAGTCTAAAAAACTCCGCCCTTATCGTGCTGGCAATTACTCAGCTTGCCATTGGTACTCTTCGCACAAACACTGGACAACCCCATATACTCCTAAGTTCCTCGCCCAGAGCTACTCGTATTGGTTTGAATGTCCTGTCAAAAAAACAGCTTTCCGATGGCCGGAAATCCAGTACTTCTACCAGGATAAAACGGCCGATTCCATCTGTTTCTTTACCCATAATAAGGGAAGCAATTTCTTCACTGGGTATTCCTGCTTTCTGCAAAACTTTGAAAACAACACCATTTGCCAAGCTGGAACTACTTAGCACACCACAAATTGGCAAACCAGAGATCTTGACGATGACCATAATGAAGTTCCTTTCAGTTGACTAAGTGAAAGTGACGACGGGAACCAACGTATTTGAAATTGAAATAACTAAAAAATCTAATTTACAGCAAAGCAAAGGCAATGTCAATTTTTTTATTTATATTTTCTTGGGGAAAATAATGGATAAGACAATAGATGAACAAAGCGCAAACATAATTATACCAAAAGAAATAAAAGAAGATATATGCACCCCAAATATTCCCGAAAGCATTTTTAGGCCGATAAACAGCAAAATAAAAGCCAAACCTTTTTGCAAATGATGGAAACGATGCAAAACATTTTCAATTAAAAAGAATAAAGCCCTCAGTCCCATAATCGCAAAAATATTGGAAGTAAAAACAATAAATAAATTTTGGGAAATAGCAAAAACCGCCGGAATAGAATCAACCGCGAAAACTATATCAGTCGCTTCTATCAGCAACATCACCAAAAACAAAGAGGTAAACATGAATTTGCCGTTTTCTCGGCAGAAAAATTTGCCATTATGGTGATTGGCGGTAAAAGGCAGGTGCTTGCGAGCGAATTTTATAACTTTGTTATTGTTAAAATCCACATGCTCCTCTTTTTTCTCCCGCAGTAACTTGATGCCGGTATAAAGCAGGATTGCTCCAAAAATATACAAAATCCAATAAAATTGGTGGATAATATAAGCGCCCACGCCGATAAAAATCGCTCGGAAAACTATGGCGCCCATAATTCCCCAAAACAAAACTCGATGATGATATTTTTCTTCCAGCTTAAAATAATTGAAAATCAGCATGATAACAAAAAGATTATCAACGGAGAGCATCTTTTCGGTTACGTAAGCGCTCATAAATTGGGCGGCCATCTCTTGACCCATATACAAAAATATCAAAAAGCTAAAAACAATTGAAATTCCTACCCAAAAAAGCGACTGAGCCAAGGCCGCTTTGAATTCTATTTTGTGGCTTTTTCTATTGAAAAAACCAAGGTCAATGATTAAAAAAAGAATAACCACTATGCCAAAGACAATAAATAATTTTGTTTGAATGTCCATACTGACGATTTTTTATTAAATATTATTTATAAATATACAAAAACCGGCAAAAACCGGTTGTAATTAATGCTGGTTCATAGCTTTAAAGCGCTTTTTATAAAGACCTGCCGCTTTTTCGCTCCCCAACATTCAAGGTAACTATATTTTAACAAACAATTGATTGATAGGCAAATTTTTATAAGATTAACTTGCCACTGTTTGACAAAATACGAACTTTTTTTAAAATAAAAGAAAGCACCGACCCATGAGATCGGTGCAAACGAGGATGTATTACTGTTCTGGATTAGAAATCCAGCTCAATGCCCTCAAATTCAGCTCTTTTGTTCATGGCCGACAAATGACCGAAATAGCATGCGCTACAACAGCAAATGTTAGACTGTAAAACCTGATTGAGACGATTGAAGGCTTGTTGCCAAACTGGATCAGAAGACGCAAGCTCCGCCCCGTCAAGCTCCATTGACTGGACTTCCATGTATTCTTTCACACCATTCTGCTTGCCACAGTACTTACACTTACGCTTCCCACCAGAGATATCATGCCGCAAGTTGAAGTAAAGTGTGAGCTCTTGACCAGCGATTTCCAGGTTAGCCTTACTAGCAGACATTTTTGGCCTCCTCTCTAGGTTTAGTGAATTAAGGATCGGACAAATACATCAGTCAAAAGTCTAAACCAGTTATATAGAAAAGTCAATTTTTTGTACAATAAATTTAAACATCGCCCAATACTAGATATCCGATGAGCGAGTTAGAATAAAATTATTTAAAAACAAAAAACCAGACCGAAATCTAGCGTTTTTTTGGCTGCCGGGCTAGGAATTGAACCTAGATTACCAGGGCCAGAACCTGGCGTCCTACCATTAGACGATCCGGCAATATTAATTTGTATACCCGAGCGAGGCGGGCCGGGGAACCCCTTGTCCCCGCCTTGCCACGGCTTCGCCGTAGGCGATGGCGGGCAGGCTACCATTAGACCCGCTTCGACTCGCGTCAAAGCGAGGCGAGCGATCCCCGAATGTAAGAATACTACAAAACCTCTCCGCCAAAAGTATCAATAATTTCCCCTACTCCATCCTCATCTTTACCTTTAAAGCGCTGATGATTGTCCTTAAAATTTTTATCTATTTCAAATAAAACGCTTATCTTAGCAGACAAAATTTCTGATAATACTCCGGCTAAATGGTTTTTTACCTGCGGTTTATCAAGTTGCTCGCGGTGAAAATCATATTCCAGACCGATAATAACCGAATTTTTATCAATTGTCAAAGGATGGCTGGTTTTTAAAATAGCTGAT
>JAUYFP010000070.1 GCA_030690875.1 bacterium
ATAAAGATGCTCCCTATTTTTCAAGCTGTAAAAACCTTCACAAGACACTAGCTCATTTTTCAAAAATTCACTTTGTTCCAAAGCTAATTTTATTTGCAATAAGCTGTATTGTTTATCCGGACGATAAAGCCATTTGTAAAGCTCCAAATTGGTCAAAGGATAATCAAAAATATCAAAAAAAACCAAGGTCTTAATAATTGATTCTTCCAGTGCTGAATTTCTCAGGGAACGCATAGCTATATATTACTCAAAATAAGCTATTTTTACAAGAATACCCCCCCCTCGGTCTCCCCCTAAATTAGGGGGAGATGTTTCGAACGGAGACGAGCTCAGCTCGTCGAAGTCGAGAGACAGAGGGGGTATAGATTCCTCACTATTTAAGAGGATCTTGGGAGAATTAGAATTATTTAAAAATCTTGGCTAAATATTGGCCAGTGAAACTTTTCTTCACCTTAGCCACTTGCTTTGGTGTTCCTTCAGCCACAATATAGCCACCTTTATTGCCACCCTCTGGACCCAAATCTATCACCCAGTCAGAGCTTTTGATAACATCAATATTATGCTCAATCACCAAAACAGTATTACCCTTATTAACTAAGCGTTGTAAAACCTCCAATAGTTTTTTAATGTCCTCAAAATGCAAGCCAGTGGTCGGTTCGTCTAAAATATACAAAGTTTTGCCCGATGAGCGGCGGGACAATTCTGTGGCCAGCTTAATGCGCTGAGCTTCGCCACCAGACAAGGTATTGGCCGGCTGGCCAAGCTGGACATAACCTAACCCAACATCCACTAATGTTCTTAATTTATTATAAATATTTGGTAGATTAGAGAAAAAATTCATCGCGTCCTCGGCCGTCATTTGCAAAACTTCAGAAATATCTTTTCCTTGGTAGTGAATTTCTAAGGCCTCATTGTTGTATCTTTTGCCGTGGCATTCCTTGCATTCCACATAGACATTAGGCAAAAAATTCATTTCTATTTTAATAGCGCCATCGCCTTGGCAGTTTTCACAGCGACCACCTTTAACATTAAAACTAAATCGTCCGGCCTTATAGCCCCTTATTTGCGCTTCTTGGAGCTCGGCAAACAAATCTCTAATGTAGGTAAAAGCGCCAGTGTAAGTTGCGGGATTAGAGCGAGGCGTGCGACCAATTGGCGACTGATCAATATCAATCACTTTATCAATATTTTCCAAACCTTTGATTTCTTTGTGCTGGCCGGGATTATCTTTGGAGCGATAAAAATGCTTAGTCAGGGCCTTGGCTAAAATTTCCGTCATCAAAGTTGATTTGCCACTACCGGAAACTCCGGAAATAGCGCAAAAAGTGCCCAGCGGAATATTAACATCAATATTTTTCAAATTAAATTCTTTGGCGCCGATAATAGACAAATATTTGCCACTGCCTTTTCTAAATTTTTTCGGCACAGCGATTGACTTTTTGCCGGACAAATATTGCCCAGTCAAAGATTTTTTATTTTTTTTAATCAAAAGTGGCGTGCCTTCGGCAACAATTTCACCGCCGTTTTTACCAGCGCCAGGACCAATATCAATTACATGATCAGCGGCCAGAATCGTTTCTTCATCGTGTTCTACCACTATTACCGAGTTGCCTAAATCACGAAGATCTTTTACAGTTTTAATCAGTTTAGCATTATCCACCTGATGAAGCCCAATTGATGGCTCATCCAAAATATACAAAACTCCAGTTAGAGCCGTGCCGATTTGCGTGGCCAGCCGGATACGCTGAGCTTCGCCACCGGAAAGCGTGCTGGCTGTTCTATCTAAAGTAAGATAGCTTAATCCTACATTGACCAAAAACATCAAACGGGCTTTGATTTCTTTGATAATCGGCTTAGCAATTATCATCTCGCTCTCGCTTAATTTTAACGGCAAATCAGTAAAAAATGCCTGCATAAGCTCAACATCCATTGCGGAAATATCAGCGATGCTTTTGTTTAGCAGTTTAACGCTTAAAGTTTTGTCATTCAATCTTTTGCCCTGACAAGTTTCACAAATTTCAATGCGCATATAGCGCTCGATTTCGCTTCTAATATAATCTGAATCAGTTTCTCGATATTTTCTTTCCAAGTTTGGAATAACTCCCTCAAAAGTATTACTATGATAATTGCCATATTTACTGACATCTATCTCAATATTATATTGTTCATCGCCTGTGCCTTTTAAAATAATATCCAGCTGTTTTTTGCTGAGTTTGGCCACGGCTACTCTGGTAGAAAATTTATATTTTTTAGCAACGGCTTCCAAAATAGCATTGTACCAAACCTGATTAGTGGCGGTTCTAGACCAAGGTCTAATAGCGCCCTCGGCCAAGGATAACTTTTTGTTGGGAATAACCAAATCCGGATCAACCGTCAGCTTAGTTCCTAAACCAGTGCATTTGGGACAGGCGCCATGCGGACTATTGAAAGAAAAATCTCTTGGCTCAATATTGGCAAAAGAAATTTCCGGATGATCAACGCAAGTAAAGTATTCGCTAAAATTTTGGTCTTCACTCTTCTGAGGTAAGTGAATGGAAGCAAAACCATTACCCATGTCCAGAGCAATATCCAAAACCTGAAACAACCTATCCTTAGTTGTCCTAGTGCCGTCTTTTCTCAAATGATCCAAAATAACTTCAACAGTGTGCTTTTGATATTTATCCAAATCCAAATTCAAAGCTTCTTCCAATTTTAATATTTGTCCGTCAATTCTTAATTTTTTATAGCCAGAGGATTTCAATCGGTCTAAAGATTTGGCAATATCCCCTTTTTTATCTTTGACAATGGGCGCTAAAATCATAAATTCAGTTTCCGCCGCTAAAGACCAAATCTTGTCGGCAATTTGGCGAAAGCTTTGCTTTTGAAGTTGCTGACCGCATTTGAGACAATGTGGCGTGGCAATTTTAGAAAACAACAAACGCAAATAATCATAAATTTCCGTTACTGTGCCAACAGTTGAGCGGGGATTTCGAGAAGATGATTTTTGATCAATGGAAATAGCCGGGGATAAACCCTCTATTTGCTCCACATCGGGCTTGTCCATCAAATCCAAAAACTGCCGAGCATAAGAAGAAAGTGATTCAACATAGCGACGCTGTCCCTCGGCGTAAATAGTGTCAAAAGCCAAAGAAGACTTTCCTGATCCGGAAAGCCCTGTAATCACCACGAACTTATTGCGTGGTATTTTTACGTCAATATTTTTGAGGTTGTGCACCTTAGCACCTTTGATGTTTATAAATTGGGCCATAAAACAAATTGACTCTAAAAAAATTATAAACAATATCCTGAAAATGATAACATGAATTTATAAGACAGTCAATAGTTTTAATCTTCCTTTAATTTTGGTCTAAGTCTATTTTCTTGACAAAAGAAGCTTTATTTGTTAGTATGGAGTAGTTATTATAACTTCTACAAATGAAAAATACCCTTTATATTGTCCAAATTATCGTTTCCATTCTTCTGGTTGCGGCCATTATGCTTCAACAGAAAGGCTCTGGACTAGGAGCGGCTTTTGGCGGTGATAGCGCGGTCTATCGCACCAAAAGAGGCGCCGAGAAATTTTTATTTAGAGCTACTATTGTGCTAGCCGCTCTATTTCTTATCAGCGCCCTAATCAATCTATTTATCTAAATAGTTTTGATTCATCATTAAAACAAAATTATAAACTCGACAATAAAAAAATTTTTGTCTTTATTCAGGCAAAAAACTAGTTTTTTCACTAGCCAGTTTTTTCAAGTATATAAAAAGCTAAAAAATAAATTAGCTCCGGAAGAATCAACTGATGTCAATGAACAACTAGTAATAAAATTAAGCGACAAAAAATTTCCCAGCTTAAACCAATTAAAGCAACTGCCAAAATTTTTAAATAAAATAGAAAAAATTGAACTTTACTTAGCCCTCTTTATATTAATATCTTCTTCTCTGCTCCTAGCTTGGAAAGTTTACGCCAAAAATTCTATAAAAATACCGGACTATGGCGGTGAATATAGTGAGGGCTTAATCGGCGCGCCCAATCTGATAAATCCCATGCTCGCGGCTAATGATGTTGACAGAGATTTGGTAAAGCTTATTTTTTCCGGACTAATGCGTTTTGATGCCAATGGAGAATTAGCGCCGGACTTGGCCAGTGGCTATACCATCGACGCCCAGCAGACTACTTACACTTTTGAACTTAGAAATGATCTCAAGTGGCACGATGGCACTCCCATAACTGCCGACGACGTTATTTTTACAATTTCCAGCATCAAAAATTCCGATTACAAAAGCCCTTTCAAAAACAGCTTTAACGGCGTTAGCGTAGAACGCATCAATGACAGCACTGTTCAATTTAAACTAGAAAAACCCTTTTCCCCATTTTTATCAATCCTAACTATTGGCATAATCCCCGAGCACCTCTGGTATTCAATACCGGCCTTTGGCGCCAACCTAGCCGACCTCAATATTAAGCCTATCGGCTCCGGCCCATACAAATTCAAATCATTGACCAGAGACAGCAGTGGCAATGTTAAAAGCTATGCTTTAGAAGCATACGAAGATTATCATTTTGGTCAGCCCTTTATCAAAGATTTCAATCTCAAATTTTATCCTGATTTTGAAACCGGAGTCAGCGCTCTAAAAAACAAAAATGTTGAGGGCTTAATTTATTTGCCAAAGGAATTCAAAGCTGAATTTACTGACAAAAGAATTACACTGCACAGCTTGCAATTTCCTCAATACACCGCTATTTTCTATAATCCAAAAAACAATGACGCCTTAAACAATAGCGATTTTAGAAAGGCCTTGGCTCTAAGCGTCAATAAGCAAAGAATTCTTGACGAAGTTCTCCAAGGCGACGGCCAGATAATAGACACGCCCATTCTTCTTGGACTGCTTGGTCATGACCAAAACATTAAAGCGCCTCAGCTACATATTGACGAAGCCAAAAAAATATTGGACAGCTTGGGTTGGAAAATACAAGCCAACGATACTTATAGAAGTAAGGGCGAAGGCGAGCAAAAGCAAAACTTAAATATAAAAATTACCAGCATTGACCAATCGGAAAATGTCAAAATATTATCAATTCTCCAAGAAAGTTGGCAAAGCATTGGTATTAATGTGGAGCTGGAAATAATATCCAAAGACAGAATCAAAAAAGAAATAATTGAACCAAGAAATTATCAAATTTTGGTCTTTGGCCAAGTAATAAACGTCAATTCCGGACCATATCCGTTTTGGCATTCCAGCCAAAACCAAAATCCCGGACTTAACCTGAGTGTCTTAGCCAATAAAGACGTAGATACTTATTTGGAAACTGCCAGAAACGCCAAAACCAATGAAGAAAAGTTAGAGCCATTAAAAAAATTTCAAGAAAAACTTTTGGAATTAAATTTCGCCATATTTTTATATAACCAAACTTATACTTATCCGATAGCTGGCAAGATAAAAGGCCTAGACAAGCTAAAATTTATCAACTTGCCCTCTGATCGTTTTAACGAAGTTCATCTTTGGTACAGCAAAACCAAACGGACTTTTACCGATAATGACTCTTCTAGTCAATCGGAATCTAATAATTAAATTAATTGAAGAAAGAACATTTATGAATGTAATGAAAGATTCAACTGATAATTTATTATCAGCTAATTCGTCTGTTATTGAAAAAACAGACTTCACTCATAGTCTCACCCGCAGGTCTACGACCGAGGGTCGGACTGATGGTGACAAAAATCAAGCGCCAAAGAAAAGTAAAAATTTTCCGCACAAAAAAAGTAATCAAGCCACAAAAAAATCTCGTCCAGAAAGACATGGAGAGCATAAGACGAGATTTATGAAAAAATTTGCTCCCAAAGCTCAAGTTAAAATACCCAATGTCCCTAACGGAAGATTGAGGATTATTCCTATTGGCGGTTGTGAAGAAGTGGGACGAAATATGACCGTTTTTGAATACGGCAATGACATTATTATCGTTGATATGGGACTGCAATGGCCGGAAGAAGATATGCCGGGCATTGACTATATTATTCCCAACATTGAATATTTAAAAGGAAAAGAAAAAAATATCCGTGGCGTGGTTATCACCCATGGACACTACGACCATATTGGCGCCATACCTCACCTAATTCCTCGTTTAGGCAACCCAATTATTTATGGCACACCGCTGACTCTAGGAATTATTGCCAAGCGCCAAGAGGATTTCAAAGACAAACAAGCTTTAAGATTAAAATCAATTGCCGCTGACCAAAAACTTGTCTTAGGCAAATTCAAAGTAAGCTTCTTTGTAGTCAGCCATAATATACCCGGCTCATTCGGCGTAGTTATTGACAGCCCAGTTGGCAAAATAGTCCACACCGGTGACTTCAAAATAGACGCCAAAATTTCCGGTGATATACCAACGGAAATACAAAAAATAAAATCCCTAGGCCAACAAAATGTCTTAGCGCTAATGGCTGACTCTACTAATGCTCCCGAAACTGGCCATCAGCTAACTGAAGGAGATATTCAAGGAAACATTGATGAAATATTAAATCAAGCTCCGGGCAGAATAATTGTTGGCACCTTTTCCTCACTCTTAGGCAGAATCCAACAAATTATTTGGTCCGCTGAAAAGCTGGGCAAAAAAGTAGTGATTGAGGGCTTTTCCATGAAACGAAGTGTGGAACTAGCTCAGCAATTGGGATACATGAAAGTCAAAAAAGGAACTATCATGGGTCTCAAAGACATGAGAAATTATCCGGACAAAAAAATAATTATCCTTTGCACCGGCGCTCAAGGCGAAGACAACGCGGTCTTAATGCGTATTGCTAATAACGAACACAAAACTTTAAAAGTTGAAAAAGGAGACACAATAGTATTTTCCTCCTCAGTTATTCCGGGAAATGAAAGATCAGTTCAAAGACTCAAAGATATGCTTTATCGCAAAGGCGCTGAGGTCATTCATTATAAAATGATGGATGTCCACGCTGGCGGACACGCCAAGCAAGAAGATCTCTTTGAAATGATTCGCATGGTCCGACCAAAATACCACATTCCTGTTTATGGCAATCATTCATTTTTGAAAATCCACGGCAAAGTAGCTCTGAAGGCCGGCATACCGGAAAAAAGAATTATTATTCCTGATAACGGTCAGATAATAGAATTTGATAATCGAGGCGAACTATATATTGCCAAAGAAAAAGCTCCCTCAGAATATGTTTTTGTTGACGGCTTAGGCGTCGGCGATGTTTCCCATGTGGTTTTGCGCGACAGACAAATGATGTCTGAGGACGGCATGATAGTAATTATCGCCACCTTGTCCGGCAAAACCGGTAAAATGATTCACTCACCGGATATAATATCGCGCGGATTCATATATATGAGAGAAAATAAAGAGTTGGTGGAATTGATAAGAACCAAAATAAAAAATATCATCAATGAGCACAATAAGACCAATGGCAAAATAAATGATGCCTACATCAAAGATGCTCTCCGAGATGATATTGGCCAGTTTATTTTTACCAAAACTCAACGCCGTCCGATGATTTTGCCAGTTATTATAGAAATATAAATATACTGAACACATTAAAACAATCCGCCGATTTAAGCGACGGGTTGTTTTATATTATTGACAAAAGAAATATTATATAGTTAGATATTTAGCGTCTAAGTGTTGTTGTTTGAATGATAAAAGCTTAAATCTGCCAGCGAAAGGAATAGCCATGATAAAGCTCAGTGCCCTGTGTTTACTACTTCTCCTCCCCAGCACGGTCTTGGCCGGAAAAAACGCTGTTGGCATTGAAATGCATTCTGACAGTCCTATCCTTATCTTCGCCGACAAGTATGTTGGCCTCAATTCCATGTTACACCTCTGGTCAGTGCCTGATGTGCAAACCAACATCTTGTTCCGTCAGAATCTTTGGCGATCAGAAATCGTCAAAAAGTGCGAATTCGGCGCTGGTCCGGGCTTTGCCATGGTGAATGACCATGAGGCCTGGGCTTACCTGAACTTCGAGCTAGACAGCAAAATCCAATTAGGACCGTTAATTTGGAGTGGCTACCAGCTGGGACAATGGTCGCGACAAGACAAACTCAGAGACAGCGCTTTATTGCGCGAACAGTTATTTTACCAAGGATTTCCTCTGGGAATCGTTGGTAACAATCAGTTCAGCAACAGCCAAAAACCACACTGGTTCTGGGGTTTGATTTACAGCTTCGGACAAACAGGCCCCTTTGGCACCAATAAGTTCCTTCTAACGGCCAACATGGCCAATATTGATGAAGTCTGGGCCGCTTGGATAATTGAAATCTAAGTTTGCCACAAAAGAC
>JAUYFP010000074.1 GCA_030690875.1 bacterium
TAAAAAATATATGAAAAGAATAAAAACAATAGAAACAGTCAATAAGATAGGCGAAAAAGTATTGCTCAAGGGCTGGGTAAATGTCCGCCGTAATATGGGCAAGATTGTTTTTCTGGATCTGCGCGATCGCTGGGGAATAGTGCAAGTGGTAATAGTACCGCAAGAGCTGGCTGATACTGATTTGGATTTGCTAAAAGATATTAGGCCGGAATTTGTTTTGGCTATTGAAGGCGAAGTGCAAAAAAGAGGTGATAAGCAAATAAATAAAGATTTGGCAACTGGCACAGTGGAAATTTTAGCCAAAAAAATAGCAATATTGTCCAGCGCTGAAACACCACCTTTTGAAATTGAAAATGAAGAGCGTCAAGCCAATGAAGAATTGCGTTTGAAATACCGCTACTTGGATTTGCGTCACGAGCGTATGACCCGCAATTTAATAATGCGCGACAAAGTAATTGATTTTTTCCGACAATATTTGCACCAAGAGGATTTTGTGGAAGTGCAGACTCCCATACTTTCCAAATCCACTCCGGAAGGCGCTCGGGATTATTTGGTGCCATCGCGTCTTCATCCGGGAAAGTTTTTTGCTTTGCCACAGGCGCCTCAACAATACAAACAGCTTTTGATGATAGCGGGTATTGATAAATATTTCCAGATTGCCCCATGTTTTCGCGATGAGGATGCCAGAGCTGACCGCAGTCCGGGTGAATTTTACCAATTGGATATGGAAATGTCTTTTGTCAGCCAAGAGGATATTTTAAATTTGGTGGAGCAGATGATGATGAAAATGATTGCGGAGCTTTTTCCGGAAAAACATTTTAGTCAAAATCCTTGGCCACGTTTGAATTATGACGAAGTCCTGAAAAAATATAAGACTGACAAACCAGATTTAAGAAAAGATAAAGATGATAAAAATGAATTGGCCTTTGCTTGGGTAATCAATTTTCCTTTATTTATGCCACAGACAGATAAAGATAGATTTGTCGGCGCTGGCGATACTTGGGGACCAGCTCATAATATGTTTACCATGCCCAAAGAAGAGGATTTGCCATTGTTGGATACTGATCCGGGTAAAGTCCGCTCATATCAGCATGATTTGGTCTTGAACGGTTTTGAAGTTGGTGGCGGAGCTATTCGGATTCATGATATGAAAATCCAAGAAAAAATTTGGGATTTAATTGGCTTTACTGATAAGCAAAAAGAGCAATTTAAGCATTATTTTTCCGCTTTTAAATATGGCGTGCCACCTCATGGCGGAATTGCTCCGGGACTAGAAAGATTGCTAATGGTCTTATTAGGAGAGAAAAATCTTAAAGAAGTTACGGCTTTTCCTCTGAGTTCCGATGGTCGCGATCCAATGATGGAATCGCCATCTGAGGTTTCCGAAGATCAGCTTGACGAACTAGGCATAAACATCAAGAAAAAATAATTTTACTAATCCGACCTTCGAGGTCGGATTTAGGTATTGACTAATAAGCCGGATTATTATAAAATTGCCTTGTAATTACTCAGTAAAGCACAAAAAATACGATTTCTCCTAGCTGGCCCTAGGGGAAAAGCCGCTGTGGGCTCCGACTCTCTTCGTTCCTCCAATGAGTCGTGAGATCTCCCATTAGCGGTGTCGAGGGGCCTGCCACCAGTGTAGGCCCCTTGTTTCTTTTTTGAAATTATCAGTTAAAAATGTTATAATATGACTGGTATTTTTTTATTTTTATCCAGAAAAATGCATCAAATAAGTTTAGAACAATTTCAAGGGCCCTTGGATCTTTTGCTGCAATTAATCGAAAAAGACAAATTGCAAATTACCGAAATATCCTTGGCAAAAATTACTGATCAATATTTGGAGTATATTGATTCTGCTCAAAACATCGCCTCTGCTGAAGTGGCTGATTTTTTATTAATCGCCTCCAAGCTGATTTATTTGAAATCAAAATATTTATTGCCGGAAATTATTTTGGATGGAGAGGAAACGGCTGGTGATTTGGAAAATCAGCTCAAAATTTATCGGCAGTATTATGAAGCTAGTAAAGAAGTCGATAAACTTTTTTTAGACAAGAAAAGCTATGCTTATTTGAGGCAAGTGCCTTACAAATTGCCGATTGAGATTGAATTTCTTGCGCCAAAAAATGTTTCCAAAAATATATTGGCCGATATTTTCAGAGAAGTTTTAGCTAAAATTGATAGAGTGGTGAATTTGCCAAAAGTAGCTATTGCCCGAGCAATATCCATTGGTGAAAAAATTCAGCAGATAAAAGATCAGATTAAGCAGTTTGGCAAATTGAGCTTTAAGTCAATCTTAAAGAAAAAAGACAAAATGGAAACTATTATCAGTTTTTTGGCCATGCTGGAGTTGGTCAAGCAAAGAGAAATAGTTGTTGATCAAGATAAGTTATTTGGCGATTTGAGCATTGCCAAAAGAAAAGAAATTGAATTTTAATTATGAATAAAAACAAATTATCGCAATTAGAAAGTCTGCTTTTTGCCGTTGGCAAGCCCATGACCATCAAGGATTTGGCTATTGCTTTGTCGCTTAGCGAAGATGAAACAGGGGAGATGATAAAATTTTTGCAGGCAAAAATGAATAGTGACGAAAGCGGTTTGCATTTAGCTATTAGCAGTCAAAAAGTTCAATTGGTGAGCAATCCGTCAAACGGCAAATTTTTGCGCGATTACTTTAAGGACGAATTAAACAGCGAATTGACCAAGCCGTCCTTGGAAACCTTGACTATTATTGCTTATCGCCAGCCAATCAGCAAAGAGGAATTGGAGCAGATAAGAGGCGTAAATTGCAGTTTGATTTTGAGGAATTTGCTTATTCGGGGATACATTGAAGCGCATGATGACAAAAATAGTTTAGCGACTACTTATTTTGTTACCATAGATTTTTTGCGCCACTTAGGCATTGATTCAGTGGAAAATTTGCCGGATTTTGCCAAATTAAATAGCGATGATAATCTAAGGAAATTGCTGGAAGAAAATATCACAGAAAATAGTGAAAAATAATATGGAATTATTATTGACCATCAAAGAAAAAGATATATTTAAAGATTGTAAAGAGCAATCAAATATTGATTATAAATTAAGAATAGCTCCCAGAGCAGTTCTTTTTGATAATGATAATAAAGTCGCCCTGTTGCATGTGGCTAAATACGATTATTATAAATTACCGGGTGGCGGTAAAGAGCCCAGCGAAGATTTGATTGAGGCTTTAAAAAGAGAATGCTATGAAGAGTGCGGTTGTAATATAGAAGTTACAGGCGAGATAGGGCAGATATTAGAATATAGGGATAGAATTGCTTTGAAACACGAAACTTATGGTTTTTTAGCAAAAGTTGTTGGAGAAAAGAAGGAGCCATTATTTGTTCAAGATGAAAGAAATTCAAACTATAAATTATTATGGCTTGATTTGGATAAAGCGATAGAGTTGGTGGCTAATTCAAAA
>JAUYFP010000016.1 GCA_030690875.1 bacterium
TTGAGCTCCATTTTCACGGTGATTTTTGGCAGAATAGTCTTTGGCTGAGAGAGTCAAAGAAAAATATATTTTATAATATTTTACAAAAAATTATTGTGCCTCGCGCTGATGCTATTAGAGTTACGAGTCATATAATTAAGGATAAACTGATAAAGTCAGGGCTCAATGAGAAAAAAATAAGAGTAATAAATACGCCTGTCAATCAGTTACAGTTTGGACAGGCGCTTGATCAGGATGAAATTTTAGCAATTAAAAGTAAGTATCCAAATAAAAAAATTATTTTATTTGTCGGGCGCTTGGTAGCGGCCAAAAATTTATTTTTTTTACTCTCGGCCATTGAAAAATTGTCCGTTCAAAGAAAGGATTTTGTTTTGGTAATTATCGGCGCTGGTGAGCAGGAAGCTGAGCTTGCCAAGGCAATCAAAGAAAAAGATTTGGCTGGTATCGTATTTTTGTTGGGAGCAAAAAATCAGGCGGAAATATTGCCCTATTATAGGGCGGCTGATTTGAACATTTTGCTTTCTACTAATGAGAGTTTTGGCAAAGTGATAATTGAAGCCGGAATTGCGGGCACGCCCAGCTTGGCCTCCAAAACTAGCGGGGCGCTTTCTATTATTGAAGACGGCAAAACTGGTTGGCTGGTAGAGATAAACGATTTGCCATCTACTGTGGAAAAAATGAATAAAATTTTATCCTCTGACAATTTGAAGATTGTCGGTCAGCAAGCCAAACATGATTTTATGAGAGATTATAGTCAAAAAAATACTTATGAAAAAATTCAGGAGTTTTGGTGGCAAATAATAAATGATAAATTATGAAGTATTTAGTAGTTATCCCAACTTATAATGAGGCAGAAAACATAGTTGATTTGATAAAGGCTATTAAAAATTTGCCGCTTAGTCTTGATATTTTAGTAGTAGATGACAACTCTCCTGATAAAACTGGACAACTGGCTGAGGACTTGTGTAGCTTATATCCAAATAGTCTTTTTTTGAAAAAACGTTTTGGTAAAATTGGTTTAGGATCTGCTTATCAAGAAGCTTTTGCTTGGGCAATTGAAAATAGTTATAATTTTGTGATTTCTATGGACGCAGATTTTTCCCATAATCCAAAAGATATAGCCCGCTTGTTAGAAAATAGCAATGACTTTGATATAGTGCTTGCTTCCAGGAAAATAGCTGGTGGAAAAATAATTGGGTGGAATATTTGGCGTTATATTAGTAGCAATGGTGCTATGGCTTTTTCAAGATTTATATTGTCTATTAAAACTCAGGATGTTACGGCTGGGTTCAAATGTTATAATAAAGATTTTTTAGAGTTTATAGAAAATAGAAATATTAAAAGCAATGGCTATGCTTTCCAAATAGAGATGATTTATCTGGCAGAGAAGAATGGTTTTAGAATAAAAGAAATTCCCTCAGTATTTCTGGATAGGCAGAAGGGGCAATCAAAATTGTCGTTTAAGGACGCTATAGAATTTTTTATAAATGTTTTTAAATTAAAATTTCGGAAAATATGAAATTATTAATGATAACCAGAAAAGTTGATAAAGACGACGGTTTAGCGGGCTTTACTTATAATTGGGTAAAAAAAATAGCTGGACAAGTGGAATTTTTATATGTGATGTGTTTGGAAAAAGGAAATATTTTGGGATTGCCCGGCAATGTGAAGGTATATTCACTAGGCAAAGAAAAGGGCAAAAATCGTTTCAAAGAGTTTATTAATTTTCAAATTTTAGCTATAAAATTAGTGCCAAAAGTTGATGGTATTTTTTCTCACCAAAATCCGGAATATGGCATACTTATTGCTCCTTGGGCAAAAATATTTGGGAAAAAATTAATTGCTTGGTATGCGCATGGTTCAGTGTCCTGGCGTTTAAAGTTGCTTGATTTTTTAGCGGATAAAATAGTCACCTCTACTCCTTCCGGTTTTAGATTGCCAAGCAAAAAACTGCTTATTTTACATCAAGGCATAGATCAAGAAATTTTTTCTTTTCAAGAAAGAGCTGAGCATAAGGAGCTAAGATTGCTTAGTGTCAGTCGGATATCTAGAACAAAAAATATTGATTTGATGATCGATTTGTTGAAATCTTTGCAGGATAAGCTAGACAAATCAGTATTTTTAAAGATTGTCGGCACGGCCAGTTCAGACAAAGAAAAAAAATATTGGCAGGAGCTAAAAGACAAAGTAAAATCTTTGGATCTTGGCGCTAATGTGGAATTTTTGGGTTCGGTCGCCAATGATCAGACACCAGCACTTTATCAATGGGCTGACGTTTTTTTGAATTTTAGCGAGACCATGAGCCTTGATAAGACGATTTTAGAAGCAATGAGTTGTGGCGCATTAGTTTTTACTTCCAATGAATCAGCGGTTAAGATAATAGGATCCATAGAACCAAAAATGCTCATAAAAGATTTTGGCAATTTGACGGGATCTTTTTTGGAACTTTTAAGGGCAGATAGTGCATCTTTGCGTCGCCGTCTTAGTAAAGAGGTGGCGGATAGGCATGATTTAGAAGATTTAATGAGGCAAATAGCTGTTTTATACAAATAGTTTTATGAAAGTGATTTTTTTGACAAATAACTTAGATATTAAAAACGGTGGGGGACGATTTTCTCGTGATTTGATTGAGCGGATTAAAAAGGAAAATATAGAGCTTAAAGTATTGGTCAGTACCGCTAGTGATTATAAAGATGAAATTGTAATTTCCAATAGTAAAATAAAATTATTTTTTTCTTTATTCAAAATTAGAAAAATATTTAAAGATTGCGATGTAGTTCATGCTATTGATGGTTTGCCTTACGCGATAATAGCGGCAATTTGTAATTTTGGTTTAGGGAAAAAATTTGTTATCACAGCTATTGGTAGCGGTTCTATCAAGCCCTTACATAATCGGTGGTCAGTAATATTAAAGTGGGCTTATCACCAAGCTGATAAAGTCACGGCGATTAGTTCTTATACGGCTGACGAGATAAAGAAAAAAGTTTCGAATTTGGATATTGAAATTATTGTCCCAGGGATTGATTATAATCATTTTGTTAGTCAGCCAAATATTCAAAATAATTTTCAGCCCTATATTCTCTCGGTTGGACGCATTAAAGAGCGTAAAGGACAGTATTTTAGTCTTAAAGCTTTTGCCCACT
>JAUYFP010000080.1 GCA_030690875.1 bacterium
AACGTCTTTACTCAATTTTTTTTGAGTTTTCTCGTGTCCTCCGTGCTTCTATTTGAACTTGCATTAAACTTTGTATTTTTTTTCGTGGCCCCTCCTCCATTCCAGCAACAACTAAAAGACAATAATCTAAATCCATTGTACCGAAAAAATTTTCTGCATAAATAATCACGGCATCCCGACCAATTTGCTCGCTGGACCTTAGAGAATTTATCATTTTGTGCGTTTCTTTTTGTAAATTATTACGCCTTAAATATAATTGAAGCATTGAGTATGATAAGGCCGTAAAGGCAAGATGGCCTTCGAGTAGCCCATCGGCTGGAGATGTAAATTTATGTAATCCCCAGCCATGTTTGAGTTGCCGAAACCGTTCTTCTATTTGAAAGCGAAGGCCATAACGAGAAATGGCCGCTTTTTCTGATATATATTTTTTTGAACTTACTAGCACCCAGAAATATTCGTCGTAATCTTGTCTCGTATTACTCCATCTTTTTGTTTTCGATACATATGCGTGAAGCTTAACAGGGCACTCATTCCACAAATCTATATCTGCAATATAAGTGCTGTAAGTTTCCTTTATTAACTTTTTTTCTGCTGTTTCATCCCGCTCAGTTAGTTTCCATTGATTCATTCGGTTGGCAATTTCAACCGCATCACAATAGGTGTCCATACATAGGTGTTCGGGATTTTTGATGTTCCTTTAATCATAGATATGAGAATAATTACTATCAAATTTTTATGGTTCCTCTAAAGAATCTGTGGGTTAAAAATCAAAAGATTTGATAAAAAGTTTCGGGCCATTTTAAAACGCTTGAAGAGGCTTAGAGAGAAGCCTAGAGAAAGGCCAACAGAGGCAAGTGCGGCCAGAAAGGCCAGAGTTTCCTGAGTGTCAACTAAAAGGGTTTTAGAGAGCCGAAAAAAGCTCTCCGAAAATAATCCCCACCTGCGCCGGTCAAGGTACGAGAGCGTCAAAGAGAAACGATCCCTTAACAAAATGGTAGCGACAAAATAGGGATTTACGTCGTGAAAATGGCAACTTGTTATTTTTTTCCCAATAAGTGAAAAATCATAAGATGTAAGTTTTATTTTCTTGCGTCCTGCTTTAGCGAGAAAAAGGTATTTTGCAAAGGTATTGCATTTCCCCTGTAAAGCTTCCTAAGACGCTCTTAGTTTGCCACAGGATCGTCGTTTGCCCTTCAGTTCGGCCCCGCCCACTTAGCGACTTTTTTGTGAAGCGGGAGTGGCCCGTTTAGGGCCCAAAAACCGGTTAAAATTCCATGGTACATTCACGATTATCCATTTCAATAGGAGGGTTTATGAATTTAAAACATTTAGTAGATGCGGTTTTACTGGCCGACACCAAAAAGTTGGCAAGGCAGGAACGGGAAATTATGTCTCAGGTTTTACATTATATGTGCGAAATCGACCGGCGCAAGCTTTTCGCCGATTTAGGATTTTCCAGCATGTTCGCCTACGCCACTACCGAGCTTAAATATTCTCCCGATCAGGCCCAACGGAGAATTAGTGCCTGCCGGATGTTAGCAGAGCTTCCGCAGATTGAACAAAAGTTAGATGACGGTAGCTTGAATCTGACGGTGCTAGGCATGGCGAATAGTTTTTTTAAAGAAAATAATTGCGGGACGGAAGAGAAGCAGAACCTGCTGGCGCAAATTGAGGGTAAATCCAAAAAAGAAGTTGAAATTATTTTAGCACCGGAACTTCCACCTGCGCCGGTCAATGGAACCACACATAAATATTCCAAGACGCAAACTAAAGTGACGTTGATTCTCGATGACGCTGTCGTGGAAAAATTAAAAGAACTTCAAGCACTCTTTTCTCATACTAAAAAACGTAATCTTCCTGAGTTGCTTGATTTTCTGTGTACTAACGAACTAGCGAAGCAAACAAAAGCTTCGGCCACGGTTCGCACTACTCACACTCCTACTACTCAAACCCCTGCTACTCAAACCCCTGCTACTCAAACCCCTACTACTCAAACCCCTACTACTCAAATCCCTACTACCCAAACCTTTGCCAAAAGGGCCAGTAGGGCCATTCCCGCCAGCATCAAAAAAGAAGTCCGCACCTTGGCCAAAGGTAAGTGTCAGCATCCGCTGTGCCACTCAAGAAATTTTTTGCAAATTCATCATATTATTCCATACGCAGAAGGGGGGTTGCATACGTCCGAAAATCTAAAACTGCTTTGTCAGGCCCATCATGCTCGGGGGCATTTAGGATTTGTCCCGAAATAACTTATACATCTTGCATAACTACTCACACTAGAGGCCGATGTACAGGATGTACAAGTGCCGGTGTGAGCAGGAGCGATCACCGGCCGAATCGGCCTGAATTGGGAGCAGTTTAAACGCTCCTCAATCGAAAAGGGGGCCTTTCATAGGCCTCTTGGTCTTCACCTACGATGTGAGTGCCATTATGAAGAATTCTAGGTGTCATAATACCGTGCGGGCATTATCAAGCCATCCGCAACTATTTAAAATGGCCTAATATTGTTTTGATGTTAATGGAAGTGATATTGCTTCATTTAAATCCATAAAAATTCCTTTAAATTTACCCATAGGAACTCAGGATGTTTTAATAGATAAAAACAAATAATTAATGGCGAATCCTCGTTAACCTTAGTAACGTTTTGTTGCATAAAAACAAATTAAGAAAAAAGGAGTTCGCCATGGAAGAAGGTAACACTCTTAATATTATTCGGCAATGTTATTCTAAAATTTTGCCAATAAAAGATTTAAGAACAAAAGTTTTGCCCTTAGCTTTTATTGTTACGTTGGTGTTTTGTTTTCTAGGAGATACAAAAACTACTTCGCTTGAAGCAAAGCGCAGATGGATGATCTCTCAATTAAATCAGACTTTATCAAAAAGTTCTTTTTGGGAAAGATTATCGAGAAATCGATTGAAAAAGTTACTCCAATCTCTATTAGCAGAATTAATGACAAAGATGACCAATTCAATTATTTTTGGAAAAGATATTTTATCGGGCCTTGGTGTTTCTAAAATTCTCCTATTAGATTCGAGTTCAATTAGCTTATGGAATGGGGCCAGTAAAATTTTTCCAGGAACAAGGACTACGGCAGGTATCAAGTGGCATTGTTGCTTTGATATATTATCTGGAGCAATGTGCTGGTTTGAAATGACTCCAACCGCTACGCATGATCGCAAATGTTTTCCTCCAATGAAATTGCTTAAAGGAGCATTGATTATCTTTGACTTAGGTTATTGGGATTATGGATTATTATTGGCGATCGAAGAGGTCAAGGGTTTTTTTCTTTCTAGAATAAAAAATAATTCTACGATAAAAATTTTTAAAGTCATTTCAGGGATTTCTAAAAAACATTCAGGAAAAAAGTTATCGTCATTAAATTTTAAAAAAAGAAATGGTTTAATTGTTGAATTGGTAGGAAAAATTCTCATCAATAAAATGGATCATCACTATCGAGCTATTGGTTTTTGGAATCCAAATGACAAAAGTTATCATTGGTATATTACAAATCTAAAAGTTACGGCAATTGTTGTTTATCCACTATACAGAGTAAGATGGGCAATTGAACTTATTTTCAAAAGTTGTAAACAAAGTCTGAATGCTAATGAAATCCCATCTACTTGTAAAAATATAATCGAAAGCCTCTTACTTGCGTCGCTAGTGGCACAACTTACTTCTTATTCAATTCTAAGTATTTCAGCGAAACATATTGAAGAAGAAAAAATGCTGGCCATGTCTTTTCAGCGAGCCGCAAAAATAACTGTTGCCCTTGCGAGTGATTTTATAAAATTTTTAATAAAAAAAAATGCTAAAAATTTCAATTATCTATTAAAAAGAATTGAGATGTTTGCCAATGAGATATTTGATCCAAATTTTCGTCATCGGCCAACATCTCTTCAAAATTTAGAAAAAATACTTAACCAGAATCGAATGACAAAAAAGCAAAGTAAAATTTTAAAATTTAAACAACCAAGTAAAGCCGTTGCTAACTACGAAACAAGGAAATCAGCATGAAGAAAATCCCGAACACCTATGAATAATTTCTATTGGTTTTAAATACAGAGCAACACTTTTGCGCTTATCATAACGGAGGTCATTAGATTCATGAACTACTACCCCTGCAGTAGCATTTT
>JAUYFP010000085.1 GCA_030690875.1 bacterium
GGTTCGTTCGCTTCGCGAACATCACCTATCACCGGGTATCCGCCATGCCCGCCCCGCAGCTGCGCTGCGTGTCAGTCACGGCGGATCACCCGCGCCCGTTAGGCGAAATTTCGGCTGTGCTAATAGTATAAATATATCAAACTTAAAATATGAAATTAGGAATCATAATCTACTCAAATGATACGGAAACTGTCTGGAATGCTCTCCGATTAGCAAATTTTTCGCTTAAGGAAAAAGATACAGTAAAAATATTTTTATTGGCAAAAGGAGTTGAATATGAAACACTTAATAACGAAAAATTTAATATCAAAGAACAAGCAAAGTCTTTCTTGAGCAACGGTGGTGAAATTTTTGCTTGCGGTACCTGTTTAAAAAGTCGCAAATCAGAAGGCTCGGAAATATGTCCTTTATCAACCATGGAAGATTTATACGCAATAGTAAAAGAAAGTGATAAAATTATCTCATTTTAACGCACAGCCGAAACATCGCCCAACACCGCGTATCTGGTTTCGCAAAAGAGAAAAATCCGCATAATTCTTTCTTTAGAAAAAGCTTTTTTGTAATTTTTTACCAAAAGAAAACCCCAAGCGAAAATTGCTCAGGGCTTTGGCATAACGGTTGTTGCCGTTACTTGCCAGTGATTGCGTAAAACGCGATAAGCAGAATTGCTGCGATGACTCCGATGAAAAAGCCATCTTTGTGTGTTCTGCTCCGAAAGAACAATGGGACTACCAACCAATTGCCGAGAAACACTCCGAGTGCCAAAACCAAACTAAATTGATTCATGACCTTCCTCCTTTTTCGCTTGTGTGAGTTTCAATCGTAACAATAAAGTATAGCATTAAAAAGACAGTTTGTCAAGTTCAGATTGGCAAAAAATTACAAAAAAGCTTTAAAATAAGGTAAATTATGCGGATTTTTCTCTTTTGCTACACCTAAATTGTGCTGTGATAAGACAAAATTTAGTGATATAATCAAAATAGGTGAATGTTTGAAGTTTTAACCAATAAACACGAGCACAACTTCAGATACGCTTGTCTGTTAGGCGAAATATTGCTCATATTTGACACAAGAATAAATATATATAAAGATACTATTAGTTCTCTTAAAACCAAATACTCTTAGGAGTGGGTCTAGTTCATTCACTTGCTGAACAGAAAGGCGGGTAACAACATGTCTATGATTAACCTGGCTACTTTGATATATTTTGTTGGTCTTGGATTTATTATCGCGGGAGTCAATAAAATAAGCCATGGTAACTTGGCCACTGTATATGATATTACATTTGTAGTAGGTTTCATTTGTTTAGTTATTTCTAAATTAATGGAAAGACAGGTAATCAACGACCAAAAACCATACCGTGGAGGTGGGGGTGTCTTAAGAACACGTAAAATACGGTGATGTTACCAGCAGGGGAAAAAACAACTTTCCCCTACTCCTAAGAGTATTTATCTAGAACTTAAAAACTTCGCAATACATCGCCCAACACCGCGTATCTGGTTCGCGGACTAAATTATATTTTTATCTTGTTAACAATTAAATATAAATTATATGAAACACAACACCTATAGCAACGGTGAGGTTCAAAACATCGAATTCACCGATAATCAATCCAATAAATCAGTAGGCGTAGTTGAGCCAGGAAGTTATACATTTACAACCGAGTATGAAGAGACTATTCAATGCCTATCTGGATCATTGGAAATCAATAATAAACAATGTTTGCCAGGCGAAAAAATTGTAGTTAATAAAGGAGAATCTTTCACTATATCCACTAAAGAAACTTCAAGCTACCTGTGCTTATATAGATAAAAATATAATCTAGTCCGCTCACCCAAATCCCTCACTCGTTTGCGTGGTGCGCTCCGCGCTAGTTTACCACGCCACTCGTTCGGGACTTCAGATACGCTTGTCCGTTGTATGAAATCGAATTTTCCTTTTATTAAAAAATTTTTCAATAAATAAAAAGAGACCATATTCTAACCATGGTCTCTTATTGGGTTGTGATCTAGCCACATCACGGAGGAGTAAGCTTTTTGAGCTTTTCTGCCATGGCGGAAATCTTTTCATGAAAGTGCAGAGTGATCAAAATGATCCCCAGCATGGAACAAAAAGCCCCAACAAAACCCAGCCCAGCAAAAAGTGTTGCAGTGGATGTCAGACGAAAGTTGACAACCCCTGGCAATGCGAATAACAGCAACCCAAACAACGTGCCACTTGTCGCAGATAAGATTACGCCAGCCTTAAGCATTATTCTCTCCTTTGTTGAGGAACATACCCATTTGGCTAAATTGCCAAATCTATGGATAACGTAAAATAATAACACAACTATAACATTTGTCAACACTTAAAAGTCATAAAACACCAGGAAAATTCGACATCACACAACACCGCGTATGCGGCTTAGCTTACACCTATACTACATTTGAAATTAAACCTTAAAAGTGCTTAAATTAGCTTAGGCACTTTTTAGTTTATCCTATAATAAGTGTAAGCTTACGCCTACATTGCTTCGCTCGCTTGGGCGGTTCCCCTCGTTATCACTTCGGGATATTTTACCGCCCCGCACACTCGCAACGTCGCATACGCTTGTCTGATAGATGACATACATTTTTACTTTTGTGTTTAGATAATGCATAATTTAAACGACACGAATTTGATTTTTATTTATTTTAGTTAGGGGGATTAGGGTGTTTTCTTCACTCCTAACGTCGCTCAGAAAACGATTTATTAAAAAAACGAGTCAAAGACTCATTTTTTTATCTATTTCTTTCTCTTTGGCGCTCTCTGAGAAAGTGCGCTACCAGCAACTATTTTGCTTTTGCGTCCAGTTCTACCATCTCTAAGAACATTGGATGCAGCTCTACCTGCTCTAGCGCTAGTTTTTCTTTGTCCAGGCATAAATTTATAAATTAATTATCTTAATTTAAATTATTATTATAAAGCTCAATAAACCAAATAGTAATAATATCGATTGAACAACTAATGTCCATTGAGGAGAAGCTGTGCTGTTATTCTCAAAAATACAACTCTCACAACTTTTCGCCTTGTCTATATCACATTCATTTTCACAATTATTCCAATTTTCAAAGATTTTAGAATAACCATTTGTCCATTTAGAAAAAAATCTTTTCTTCAAAAATATATGTACTCCTCCAAATATAAATGATAAAAAAATTGATAATATGGATATTAATAAAAAAATTTTAAACCAAATATTGCCTTGTATAAATTGTGGATTAACTATTAAAGGAGACAAACCAAGTAAAAATCCTGATAGTGTGGTAAGAAAATTAGAATAATTAGCTGAAACATTATTTTCGTTATCACAAGAC
>JAUYFP010000086.1 GCA_030690875.1 bacterium
TATTCAATATTCAAATGTTCCAATAATGATTCCACTAAGCCTTTGACAGAAAAAAATAAATCTTCGCTTTTTTTTGAGCTAACTTCAAGACCAGTAAGATATTTATCTTGCTTAGGTAAAAATTTCTTCTTGCTATTATCAGTATGATAAACGCCTTTGCTTTTTTTATCAAAAACTCTTTCTAGTTCAAAAATTTTAAAATTATCAAACCAGCGCAAATTCTCCTGAGCTTTAGCAAATAAATTTGGTAAAAGAGAAATATTGAGATAGGCCTGCTCAGGACTCAAAGCATTTTTTACTTTAATATGTTCACTCAAATCAAGGCCTATTTTTTTAGAACAAGCATGATCAGTAAAAGGATAAGTAAAAATCTGATTATAATTCTGCGCCATTGCCAACCACTTAACGACATCTCTGGCGCCATGAGTAGAGATGTTAATTGTCGGCTTATCCAAAACTACTAACGGTAATTTGTCATCAATATTATCATAGCCATATATTCTAGCTACTTCTTCCACTATATCCTCAGCAATAGAAATATCCTTAGTGGCTCTAAAACTTGGCACGCGAATAATAAATTTTTTGGCTTTATACTCAACTTCAAACTCCAATCTCTTTAAAATGCTTTTTATTTCTGCAGTGGGAATTATCAGCCCGAACCTCTTATTAATAAGCTCTTCCGGAACTTCCAAAACAATACTGGCAAAAGGATTATTGTTTACATCAACTAAATCACTAGCCAAATAAGCGTCTGGACAAATAGACAAAATGAGCTCCGCCGCTCTTTTGATGGCTAATTCCGCCAAGACCGGATCGAGCGACTTCTCAAAACGAGCTGAACTCTCACTACGAAGTCCTAAGGCCATAGAAGTGCGGCGAATACTACTAGCTTTAAAATTAGCCGATTCTAATATAATATCCGAGCTATCGTTGCTTATTTCGCTATTTTGACCGCCCATAATACCGGCTAAAGCAATATATTTGCTTTTATCAGCTATCATCAGCGCTCCTTCGGGCAATTTTCTACTCTGACCATCCAGAGTAACAAATTTTTCTCCTTTGTTGGCAGTTTTAATTATAATATGATGATCAGCTATTTCTTTGGCGTCAAAAGCGTGCATTGGCTGTCCCAACTCATACATCACATAATTAGTAACATCAACGATATTATTTATCGGCCGAAGGCCAACAGCGTTTAGCCTTTTTTGCAACCAAAATGGAGAATTGCCAACTTTGACATTTTTGATAGCTAAGCCAAGATAACGAAAACACTTAGCCTTGTCCTCAACGCTTACCTTTAATTTTAATTCATGCTTAATTTTTATTTCCGGTATTTTATAATTAGCTAACTTGAGCTTGTATATGGCTGACAACTCGCGAGCCAAACCGTATTGACCCCACAAATCAGGCCGATGATTAATGGATTTATTATCAATATCAATAATGATGTCATTAAAATTTAAAGCAGTAGCCAAAGTCTGACCGATTTTCGGTTTTAATTCAGACAAATCCAAAATCTCAGTGACTGACTTCTGAGGAAATAATTCTCCTAGTCCAATTTCCTCAGCTGAGGAAATCATACCATTAGATTCCACGCCTCTGATTTTAGTTTTTTCCAAAGTTACTAATTCTCCCTGACCGTGCCATTTTATTTTGGCTCCCGGCTTAGCAACAGCCACTAAGATACCTTTACTCAAGTTAGTGCCACCACAAACTATCTGTTCCGCGCCTTGACCTAAATTGACTTGGCAAACATATAGCCTGTCAGCATCAGGATGTTTGGTTATTTCTTCAATTTTTCCAATAACAATATTTTCCAAGCTCTTGGCCTGATCAATTATTTTTTCCACTTCAACCGTTGACATAGTCAAAGACAGAGAAATGTCTTTGGCATTCAAGTCTTTTGGAAGTTTTAACCAATCTTTTACCCAATTAAGTGATAAATACATAAATTTAGTTTAAATCGCCCTTTGGGCGATAAAGTTACAAGTAACAAGTTTAAAACTGACGCAAAAATCTCAAATCACCTGATTCCAAAAGGCGAATATCGTCAATCTTATATTTCATCATTACCAAGCGCGTAAGTCCAAGACCAAAAGCAAAGCCCGAATATTTATTAGGATCAATTCCGCCGGCAGAAAGTACTTTCGGATGAACCATACCGCAAGGCATAAGTTCTAGCCAACCGGACTGTTTGCAAACCGAACAACCAGAGCCATCACAAATGAGGCAACGAATATCCATTTCAAATCCCGGCTCCACAAAAGGAAAAAAACCCGGCCTCAACCTTACTTCTACTTCTTTGTTAAACACCGCTGAAAGCAAGGCCCGCATCGTAGCAATTAGATTACCGATATTTATATCTTTATCAACCATCAAACCTTCTAACTGATAAAAAGTATGCTCATGGCTGGCATCAGTCGCTTCATTTCTAAAAACTCGTCCGGGAAAAATGCCACGAAAAGGCGCGCCGTATTTTTCCAGCATCCTGACTTGTAAATTAGAGGTCTGACTTCTCAACAAAAATCCACCCTCCAACCAAAAAGTATCCTGACTGTATCTGTATGGATGATCGTCGGGCGTATTTAAATCAGTAAAATTATAATATTCTGATTCAACTTGCGGTCCATCATAAACATTAAAACCCATTTGCTTAAAGGCCTCCTCTACTTCATACTGCACAATTGTCGAAGGATGCAAATGACCAAGTTCAGCTCTTTTACCCGGCAAAGTGCTGTCAAAATCTAAAATACTATTTTCCTTGCCTTGGATAATTTGCTCGGCCTTAGAAAAAACTTGAAGCAATTCGTTTTTTATTTCATTGGCTAATTTCCCCACGCGAGGTTTTTCTTCATCAGCTAAGTCTTTGACATTTTTCAAGAGTCCAGTTAGCTCTCCTTTTCTACCTAAATATTTGGTTTTTAAATCAGCCAAAAATTTGCTGTCTTTGACATCGCTAATATCTTTGATAACTTTATCTTTTAATTTTTTCAATTCTTGCTCCATAAAAATTATTTTAAATCTTTGTTTTGATTGCCTCTGAAAAGTAAAATAACAAACTCCAAAAAAGTGGCAACAAAAACTAAGAGCATTATATTCCACCAAGTTAAAACCCGCATCGACTGTAATCCTAAAGCCACTAAAACTACAACGGAAAAAATCAATGCTTGCCTAAACGACTCCATAGCCATAAATCTGGGCACGCCTCTTTTTTTGTTCCAAAAAGCCCGAAAACAGAAACCCAAAAGTGAAAAAGTACCCAGTAAGCTCAAAAGCAATATTCCATAAAATAACCCAAAAACCGTCAAATCGGCTGATTGGGGGTCAAAACTGCTAATAACTATAAAAAAGCCAAGCCACGCTAATATAGTGGCTAGTAGCATAAAAAGATTATAGCTTTTAACTGTCATCACTCCTAAATTTTACAAGAAAAACAAACAAAAATCAACTACGAACCTGCGGAGCAGAGTGGCGAAGGCTTCGTAGTTGAAACCCATAGTGAAGCTAAACGTAGCGAGTGATTTTATTGCAAAATACTTTTAGAAGGAGGCGAGCTATTGGTTTTTACCTTTAGCTCGCCACCGAGGGATGTTTTGGTCTTATCAGAACCAAACACTGCTTACCAAAATGTTGACTCTTCTAAATCTCCGCCAAACAAAGCTCCTCTCTGGTAAGTAGCCGACAAAAGTCGGCAGGAAAAAACAAGAAAGAGTCGTCAGGAAAATGAGTTGCAAACCAAAGAGCGGCATCGCGACTACTGTAATAAAGAGACAGCCGAGCCCGACAAGCAGGCACAAAGAATCCTGTCTCATCTTGAGGATCAATGAGTTTTCTGGTAAATGGGTCAAAAATAAGACTATTTCTTGTTTGAGAAATATCAACAGTGAAAAAACTACAAGCAACTAAGGCCTCTTGAACCCATGGTGGAACATTACTCTGGATACACGAGACTGGCTCTTGCACAACGATTCTGGTGACCATGCTAAAACCTCCCTGTGAAGTGAACTTGGAAACATTCGTTGTCCTTCTAAAAATATTTTGACTACTAAAATTTAATTTAAAAATTTCAAAGTACTAACTATATTATCGGCAAATTTATTATTTAAAATAGCGATAAATTCTTCTTCTTGGCTTTTCATCTGGCCAAACAAATCATCAGACAAGACCGCGATTGTCAAAGCGCCTTCTTTAAAATATATTGCTCTGGCCTTATCTTGAAAATCCTCGCCAAAAAAATCAACTAACAATTTATTGGCTTCAGCAATTATCAAAGACCCTTGAAGCTGATCTTTTATGCCTTTCTTTTCCAACGAAGAATTGGCGACATCTTTTATATTAAACCAAGGCATAATTATTTATCAATAATTTTAATCAAATTTTCAATATTATTTTTAATGTCAGAATATATTCCTTCCATATTATCAAAAATTTCATGATTCCAATATCTCAAAACTGTAATATTATGATTATTTAAATAGCTTGTCCTACATTGATCATATTCTTCTGTTTTTTCTTCTGCGTGCTGGCCACCATCAACTTCAATAGCTAATTTTAACTTAGAGCAATAAAAATCTAATATAAATACTCCTACACTATACTGTCTCCTAAATTTATAGCCCAAAACTTGACCATTTTTTATTTTATCCCATAACAATATTTCCGCTTTGGTCATATTATTACGAAGTTGTTGCCTATATAGTTTTAAAATTGGATTATTAAATCTATATTTCATGCTTTTTATACCCCCTCTTTCTCCCCCTAAATTAGGGGGAGATGTCCGCGAGGACAGTGGGGGTATTATTTATTTAACTTGTTTGGCATAAGGACAAACGCTTTTAAAATCACAATATTCACAAGCAAATCCGGGCTTAGCTGTAAAATCATGAGAAAGAATTTGCTCAATAATGCTAATTGCCCAATCTTTTACTTTGTCTATTTCTTTTTGAGTACCAACAAAAGAAACTGGCTGGTTGTTAGTCAGATAATAAAAAGTAAGGTTTTTTATTTCTTGCTTAAAAACCTCTGCTACCGCCACCTGATAAAGAAGCAATTGTTTTTTATCATCAAAAGTCAGCTTATCCTTAGGATTGCCAGTCTTGTAATCAATCACTTCCCAACCGCTTTTATCAGCGTCCACTCTGTCCAAAAATCCTCTAATGCCGTAATCTTTTATTTTGATGGTAAAACCTTTTTCCAAAAATAATGGCGCTCTCAATTGTCCCTTAAATTTTTGATAATATTCTTTTAACTGCTTTATACCATTCTGATGATATTTTTCCTTTTGAATGGCATCATCATACCAGTCATCAATCCATGACTCCTCATAAAAATTCAATAATTCCTTTTCGGTCGGATAAACTATTTTTTTATTTTTAGAAAATAAATCGCC
>JAUYFP010000093.1 GCA_030690875.1 bacterium
AATTTAGGTGAAGAAAGAGAGAAATAGAGCGAATTGACGCAATTAATCTCTTGTGTTATTATTTATTGTTCTTTTCATAGTGGTAGGTCTCAAGCTCTGACATAATGTTGGAGTAAGAGATAGGCCAGAATAGGAGGATGATCATGACTGACAGGACTAATAGCATGAGGAGCACCATTGGTGTTAACAAGGATGTTATGTTTGCCTTGTTGGAGGCCATTGAGGACTTCGGTGGTGAAGAGGGAGATATTCGTCGTATCCTTAAAGAGCCCGAGCTCCGAAAGGACATCGCTCTAAGACTGCTCATGGGCACACCCTATGTCATCGATGTGAATATAAGTAGCATCAAAGAGTTAGTTGCTGTTGGTAGGTACCATCAGAGTTTTATGGAGCCCCTCATCAATGATGATAATTTTTCAGTTGGACAATTGGGCCCACGACTTGTTCAATTGATGACTTTTTCTGGATATGCAATTTTCGATGGTCCATATGAGATGAAAATAGAGGAGCTTATAGAAAAACTTGATCAAATGGGCTTTCGTCCAGCTACCGGAGCCGAAGTATTAACTCTGGGGGCACAGTATCCTGAACTGCAAGAGCAATTTTGGATTGTAGCCCTTGGGGATGCTTATGACAGCCGCTTCGTTTGTCTTGACCACAACGGTATATTTAGAGGAGTTAGATTGGCCTATGCTAAAGATGTACGTTGTGTTAGGTGCTATCGTTTTGCTGCTGTTCGCAAATAAGTAAATTCGTTCACTCGGGGCTCTTCTTCGGAAGGGCCCTAATTTTTTTATCAAAAAAGCTCTATTTCTCTCTTTTCTTTAAAATAGTTTTAACTGGGTTTTTCTGTATATCATAGTCGGGCATTTATGGTAGTTAATTTTGCGGGAATAGCTTTTTATGAAATACTCTTCTAAAAATTTTCTATATTTAATTTTAGTTTCTCTTTTTAATTTAAACATAATTTTGTTTTTTTAAAAACGTCTTAAGCAAATGTTCTTAGTATAGCTCTGACAATTCCCTGGATAGCTGGATTTTTGGCATAAATAGGCTTCATTGTTTTGTTGGCTGGCTGTAATCTAATACGGTCTTTTTCCCGAAAATACTTTTTTAAAGTGGCATATTCATTATCCAAGAGCGCTACCACTACATCGCCGTTTTGGGGATAATATTTTCTTTCTACTACCACATAGTCACCATCTAATATTCCCTCGTCAATCATTGATTCACCTTTGACTTTTAGGACATAGCTGTTTTCATCTTTAATTAAGCTTCTGGGCACAGCAATGGTTTCCTGAGTTTCTATGGCCTCTATTGGTTCGCCGGCGGCAATTAGTCCAGCTAAGGGCAACTCAATGGCCCTACCAAAGCGATAATTCATTACTTCCAGAGATCTGGCGACATTATGTGAGGAGCTGAGTACACCTTTGTCTTCTAGCGATTTAATATGTTCATGGATAGTAGCAGTAGAGGATAGGCCAAAGTGTTCGGCAATTTCTCTATAACTAGGGGCGTAATCATAGCTCTGGATAAATTGAGTAATAAAGTCTAAGATTTGTTTTTGTCTTTTTGTAAGTTCCGGCATAGTTTTTTGTCTAGTTATTTATAGTCTAATTATATACCGAACAAAAACCGAAAGTCAAGCTTGTAGTTGTGGATAACTTTTGGCAATCTAATCGCGACAATTTATTTGTTGACAAAAATCACTTTTTATATTAAGATATTAAACTATTTGTTCTGTCACAATTTGGCATCAACAAGGAGGTAGCTCAGATGGCTGGACGCAAGGTGGTAGTTAAGGATAATCTGGTGCAAAGCGTGCAATCCAATAGTGTCTCAGTTCATCGAAACGGAGCTATATTTAGGCTCAAGATCAAAGCCGAAGACGGTTCTGTGCAGATGGAAAGGAGTATGTATCTTGATCGTTTGCTGGCGAGCCTTGAAAACCGCCAGCTGGCCGAGAGCATGATTTTGGCTTTTGCTTTGGGAGGCCCCACTCCGGGAGAGCTCAAAGCAATCTTTCCCAAGTTCAACTTGGAGTTTCAAGTGAAGGGGAGGAATTCTTGATGAAGGATCTCAAAGAGGCTTCGCGGTTGGCTGTTGAAGTTGTCAGCAGAGAACGCGGTCAGTGCAAGCGAGACAAGCTTGTCAGACTGATGATCATCGAGTTGGGAAATGACGGCAACTCCGCCTTGGCCGAAGATGGAATCGGTTGGGCCATCGATGATGGATATCTCTTTGATAACGGCGACGTTCTGGTCGTCATCTGATTTTTCAACTTGGAAAATAAGGAGGTGAACACAATGGATAATCTTCTTCAAGATCCAGCGGATCTCGCGGTAGAGATCGTCAGACAAGAGGGCGGTCAGTTTGAGCGGATGAAATTGCTCATCGCTATGATCAACAATCTTTCTAGCGATGGCACTTACCGTCTGGCTCAAGAGGGTATCCAACGAGCTATCGAAAGCAAGCGCCTGCGCTGTCAAGGCAAGAATGGCGACACTCTGGCTATCACTTGATAACGGGCGAAGGAAAGCGAAAAAAGGGAAACTCCACGAGCTTCCCTTTTTCTTTGTCAATTTTATCCAAAAGTGAAAGCGATTGGCTGTAAAATTGAGCATCCTGCTTCGCGGGATAAAACATTATTGTATTGTCAAATAGAAATTTTCCTCCGGCGTCAGGATAAAGAGCTTGTCGCCTTTTTTGTTGAACAGATAATTCTTTTTTCGCGGGTCATTTAAAATTTCTATAATATTCCTTTTGTCACGGCTGTCTATTTCACTCAAATATGTCTGGCCGTTTATTTCATAGATAAAATAACTGCCGTTTGGGTGCCACATCAACTCGGACACTATTTGCGTTGAGCGGTCAATGAGCTCTTGCCAGTCATCTTTGTAATTGTAAAGTATTATTTCATGGCCGTTGGATATCAGTAATCGGTCATCATGCAGAGAAACAATTGTTACTGGTATGCTGATTAAATTTTTATTTGGCGATTTTATGTATAATTTTGAGCCGACGCTAAAAATAAGATAATCGTCTTTGGCCATTACCAGTTCCAAATTACCCAAGCCAACATCGCTAATAGTTTGGATTATCTGATGGCTGTCTTTGTCTATTTGATCAACAAAATTGTTTTGCTCTAAGCTATATTGAATTAGCAGAGAATTATCTTTGACCGCAAAATCATTTATCTGCTTGTCTAGATTGAGAGACTCGGTAGTGGTGTTGTTTATTTGACTGGCATCATATCGGAATATTTCTTGATTTTTTAAATAAAGAATGTCCTCTGAGCCGTTTTCCCAGATTATTTTGGACACCGAACTGATGTCTAGCGGATAAATATATCTTTGATTGACATCAAAAATATAATAATTATTTTTATTTTTTAAAATTATTTTTTGATTATCAGCCGACCAATCAATTAATTCATAATCAATATTAAAGGTGAATATTTCAAAATTTTTGTTTTGTTCTATGTCGGTGATTGAGAGGCGTTTTTGGGCGTCAATGTAGGCGTATTTATTTTCTTGGCGGTTTAGCAGATAATTGTCACTGCCAGCGCCCAGACTGCTTTTTTCGCGATTGTTTAAAAACAAGACAATATCCTCAGCAAAAGTGGTTTGACCCGAATAAACGCTCAATTGTTTTTCCCAAGGGGCGTATAAATTTTTTTTCACCATTAAATTATAAGTTCCGGATTTGACGCTGGTGATTTGGGTGGGCGTTTCTTTGTCTATTTTTTGTCCATCAATAAAAATATTCGCTCCTTTGGGATAAGATTTTACGTAAAAAGCCCCGTTTTTTTCCAAATTGCCGTTTTTGAAATCATAGCGATAGCCAATGGCATACATAGTCAAAATAGGCGCAATAATAAAAAACAGCAGGAAAAAAATAGAATAAGTCAGTCGTCTAATGGTTTTATCCATCCCCTTAGAAATTTGTTATGTTAATTAAATGAGATTTTTGTGAAATTGCCATAAATACGCTTATTTTAATTTAATATTCAAATTTATATATATTATACTTTATTACTATGACTAACTCGTGTGAATTTCTAACGGAATCCATCTTGTTTTAAATTAGGATTTGGGGTATTATATATTAGTATAAAGTAGTAAGTTACAAGTAAAAAGAGTAATGTTTAACGGTTAATAATTTTGGTTTTTAATTTTGATATAGAGGCGTTATCTAAATAGGCCTTTTTACTTTATACTTTCAACTTTTAACTTTACACTTATAATACTATGTCTAATTTTATTATTCAAGGAGGGAATAACTTACACGGATCTATCAAAGTGGCCGGTTTTAAAAATGCCGCTACGCCTATTATTGCCGCTAGTCTGCTGACTAAAGAGGAGATTATCTTGCATAATGTTCCCTTAATTGAAGATGTTAAAAAAATGCTGGCTATTTTGAGCTCTATGGGTTCAAAAATAGCTTGGATTGA